>JAITBO010000172.1 GCA_031283505.1 Treponema sp.
AAAGGCTGTAAACCGTGTCCTCGGCCTCCTCCCCGGTCTCCGCCTCCAAATCGGGGATCAGCCGGTACAAATCCGGTTCAAGCGGCTCGCCAGTCTCCCCAAAAGCCCCTACGATATAGACAGCTAATACCTCCCGTACCGGGTATTCCCGCAAAGGCAGGAGTAACCCCTCATTACGTCGCGTGAGCGGCGAAGTAAATCGAACATCATCGCGTAGTGATGATGACAGATCGCCGTGAAACTCAATGCGCTCGAAATGCTTTTTCATGAAAAGCCGCCGAAGGCAGTATTGCTCGATGGTGAAGGTGGCGGTGATAAGACAGTACCGGCTTAAAGCATTCTCCCGGTCATCTATGCCAAGGATGGCCTTGAAGTCTTCAAGGGGTATCAACGTATGTAGGGTAAATCACGAAGGTCCACCCGCGGGGCTGTTGTCCAATGCGTATCCTCCATATTCAGGATAAGCAGCATTGCGCCCCGCCGGTATCATCCGGTCGTATAGGTTTTACCGTTTTTTGACTTATTCTTTCGGAAATCGTATATTGGAGAGTATATGCAGACAAAAGCCGCCGAACTAGCCGGAATCCTTGAGGGAAAAACGGTCTTTTATATGAAGATAGAAACCCCCAACGACCAGGAATCAATAGACAAAACAACGCAGGAAAGGCAGCGGGGCATAGGCTATCGGGTAGAGGGGAACCGGATAGCCTTTACCGCCGGGAAAACGGCCGCCGCCTTTGAAATCCTTGAAACCAATCATGACCAACCGGACGGAAGAGGCGGAAGTCATAGTAACCTTAGCAAAACGGCGGCTTGCAGATAAAAAGCCGCCTGTAAAGGCCCCTTGTTCAGCTCCCTCGTTGATTGGCATATATTGAGAGAGAGTGGAGATTTGCCGCCTAACGGCGTCAAGTCTTTCGCTTCCCCCTCTCCTGAGGGCATGCCCCCAAACCCCCAATAGCAGGTAAAAATTGCTGCCGCAATTTTTTTGAAATCAACTTTCATCAATCGTCGCTTTTATCCCCATTGTGGAGCATTTATTTCGTAGCAGTCGGCTGGGTCAGGACGGATTGCTCCGCCTTTCCCGCCTAACAACCGTACGTGATAGTTTTCCTGTCTATATGGATTCTTTCCGGCAGGAGTGGCATGTGCCGTTTAGGAACTACCGTACGATAGTAATTTGTCCACCTTCTGATTATCGGGTTCGTTTTAAAAGAATTTGCATTATTCGCCTTGGTACAATCAGGTTGTCAAGGACAAGCGGATGATGAATATCTGTATATCAATAACCGGGGATCAATAGACCCAATTCATAGCCATTCGCGATAAATTACAACTAACATCAGACCCGTTCCACGATGGTTGAGACGCCCATTCCGCCGCCTACACACAACGTGGCAAGCCCGCGCCTGACATTACGCTTTTCCATCTCATGAAGCAAAGTAACCAGGATACGGATACCGGAAGCGCCCACAGGATGTCCAAGCGCAATCGCACCGCCGTTTACATTTACTTTTGAAACGTCCCATTCGAGCAATTTTCCTACCGCCAGCGACTGGGCGGCAAACGCCTCGTTAGCTTCTATAAGATCGATGTCCTTGAGTGTCAGCGATGCCCTTTTGAGCGCTTTTTGCGTACTGTATACCGGGCCGACACCCATAATCGCGGGGTCTACTCCCGAGGACGCGCCGGTCACAAATTTTGCCTGGGGTTTAACCCCAAGGGCGGCGGCTTTCTCCGCGCTCATAAGAACAAGCGCCGCCGCGCCGTCGTTTATGCCTGACGCGTTCCCTGCGGTAACGGTTCCATCGGGTTTGAATGCCGGCTTGAGGCTGCTCAATCCCGCTGCCGTTACGCCGCTGCGGGGAAATTCATCCCGGTTAAACTGGATGCTTTCCTTTTTCTCTTTCACCCCAACCGCAACAATTTCTTCAGTGAAGCGTTTATCGTTCCAGGCTTTTTCACATTTTTGCTGGCTCCAGGCGGCGAATTCGTCCTGCTCCGTTCTGGAGATATCGTATTTCTCCGCCACATTTTCGGCGGTAATTCCCATGTGGTAGCCGTTAAAGGCATCCCAAAGCGCGTCATTGATCATCGTGTCCATGAGTTTACCGTCATTCATGCGGTACCCGAACCGGGCGTTTGGAAGAGCATAGGGAGCGGAAGACATGTTTTCCATACCTCCGGCGACTACAACCTCGGCCTCCCCGGACTCAATCAACAGGGCGGCAAGATTAACACATTTTAGCCCCGAGCCGCACACATTGTTTACCGTGAATGCCGGTGTTTCTACCGGTATGCCCGCTTTAACGGCGGCCTGCCGTGTTACATTCTGTCCCTGCGCCGCCTGGAGGCAGCATCCCATAATTACCTCATCAATATCAGACGCCTGTATACCCGCCCTGAGGATAGATTCCTTGATAACGACGGCGCCAAGATCCGCCGCGGAAACGTTTGACAGGGTCCCCCCGAATTTACCTATGGCGGAGCGTACCGCCCCGGCCAAAATTATTTCCCTTGACATATTCTCCTCCTAAATCATCGGCTTCAAATCAGAACTGATAGCGATCGATACCCCAAGCAAATTCCGGGAATTCTCCGTAAGACATGATTTGGCCTTCTTTAGATAAATAATTAAGCCACCGCTTAAAAAAATGCCAACTACACAGAAAAGGGCGACAATAATAAACGCCCCTTCATAGCCGCCCCAGGATTTTGCCCTCACCGCAAGCTGGGGGCCTAAGATTCCCGCAAGGCCATAAGCGGTGTACAGAAACGTATAGTTTACCCGCAGATTTTTAAGGCCGAAAAAATCCGCCGCCAAGGGTGAAAACATCGCCGCGAATCCGCCGTAGCCGGCGCCGACAAAAAACAAAGCCGCCGTAAAAATGAATCCCCCGGTATTCGCGAGGATTATCATTGCCCCGCCAATCACCGCAAAAAGGATAAACATCACCTGACAACGTCCGAGTTTATCCGAAAGCATACCAAACCCCAAACGTCCCACAGCATTACTAAGGGAAATAAAGCCGATGATAAAAGCGGCGTCTATGGGACTTTTCCCAAGTTTTTCCTGCAATATGGGTGAGGCGTGTCCCATGATCATTAAACCCGCTGATGCACCCAGTGTCATGGCGATCAGAATGGTATAAAAAACCGGGGAACAAAGCATTTCTTTCGGCGTATAATTTCGTCCCCCGGCATTGGCCTTTGAAGTAATCTGTATACCGGAAAGAAAATCAGCAGGAGGTTCCTTGATTAGAAAGGTTACAGGCAAAATACACACAACATATATCACCCCCAGCACGGCAAAGGTAAAAGAAACATCCGAAAAGCCCATGATATGCGCTGCCAAGGGCGCCCAGATCATTGAACCTGCTCCGTAGGCGCAGGCCAGTACGCCTGACACAAACCCTCGTTTTTCAGGATACAGCCTGCCGCTGTAGGCCATGACGCAGGGGTACAACATGCCGTTACCTATGCCGGTAATTACCCCGTAAAACAAATACATGCTCCCAAGAGATGACGCAAACATGGCTAATACCAAACCGCCGCTGTAAATAAACGCGCCCAAGCGTAGATAATTATTTATGCTGATTTTTTTCTGAAGGTGTCCAATCAGCGGGGGGAACAGGGTGCTAATAAGTACCTGGATCGTAAAAATCAGGGAAACTGCGCCGGGGTCCCACGCGAATTTTCCAATAAGCGGTCCCTGAAAAACACTCCAGCTATAACCAACACCTGCGCAAAGACAAATCAACATACTTGCCGCCAGACATCGCCGTCTTGTTTTCTGAAAATCCATTAGAAATGTCCTACCTGGTCAGGAATAATTAATTCCGCATCTGTTTTTTCCAGCACATCCGCAATGGCAACTCCTTCGGCCAGTTCACTTAGTATAAGCCCCCGGGGACTTACATCAATGACGCATAACTCGGTAACAATTTTTGTGACAACCCCGGTGCCGGTAAGGGGCAAGCTGCACTTCTTCACTATTTTTTTATTTCCCTTGGCGGTATGTTCCATTGCCACAATGACCTGTTTGGCGCCGTTTACAAGATCCATGGCGCCCCCCATGCCCACTACTCGGCCGGGACGGTTCCAGTTGGCGATATTTCCCGCTTCGTCCACTTCCAGCGCGCCAAGCACCGTGGCGGTCAAATGTCCGCCCCGCACGATAGCAAAACTGGTGGCGCTGTCAAATGCCGCCGATCCTTGTACAGTCGCCAAAAATTGTCCGCCGGCTCCCACAAAATTAGCATCCTCCCTGCCCTCAGGCGCCGCGGTATAACCCAGAAGGCCGTTTTCGGTATGAAGCCACACCCCTTCACAAATATAGTTTCCCACCATAGTGGGAATCCCTATGCCCAAGTTAACCACGTCCCCGGGATGAAACAGGGACGCAACTTTACGGGCAATCATTTCTTTATAATTCACGGTACTCATCTTTGGATCCTCCCTCAAGGATATAGGTTATAAACACTGAAGGTGTAACAATATCATCAGGGGCCAGTTCTCCCACAGGGACGATCTCATCGGCCTCCACGATGACGATATCGGCGGCCATAGCCACCAGGGGATTGAAATTACGGGAAGTGCCCCGGTAGGCCAGATTGCCGGCTGTATCGGATTTACGGGCCTTCACCAAAGCGATATTGGCCCTGAGCGGTGTTTCTAACAGCCATGTCTCCCCATTTATCACCACTTTTTGTTTACCTTCTTCCATGAGCGTTCCCAGTCCGGTCTTCACCAGCACACCACCCAGTCCCGCACCACCCGATCTAAGCCGTTCCGCAAAGCTGCCCTGGGGACAAAGCTCTACTTCCATGCGCCCCTCCGCGAGAGCCGCGCTAGTTTCAGGATTCATCCCCACATGGGAACAGATAAACTTTTTTGCCTGACCGCTGCGGACCAGCCGTCCGCTTGCCACATCAGGGTCCCCCGTATCATTGGAAATAACCGTAATATCTTTAACGCCCGACTCCACCGCAAGATCGATCAGCGTCTTCGGCGCGCCATGACAGGCGAAACCTCCCATCATCAAGCGCATGCCGTCAAAAAACAATGCCTTGATTTTTTCGGGACTTATCAACTTACTCATCTTTGTCTTTCCTCCTTGTAAATCATTCCCGGTCAATTAACACGCTCACGCCTTGCCCGCCGCCAACACAAAACGACACAAGACCGGTACAGAGATTCCTGCGTTCCATCTCATACACCAATTTCGTAAGCAATATAGCTCCGGTACCCGCCAGAGGATGACCCAAAGCTATCGCACCGCCATTAACGTTCAATTTTTCGGTGTCAAGGTTTAATCCCCGAATGCAGGCAAGAGACTGGGCAGCAAAGGCTTCGTTCATTTCTATCAAATCAATATCTTTTAAAGTCCGCCTTGTTTTTTTCAACAGTTTTTGTGTGGCCTCAACGGGTCCCCAGCCCATATATTTCGGATCGACTCCTACACAGGCGTAACCGGCGAATTTTCCCCAGATCTTTAGGCCCCGGGCCTTGGCGATGGATTTTTCCATAACGACTAGGGCGCCCGCTCCGTCGCTCAGGGGAGAACTATTGCCCGCCGTAACCACTCCGTTTTCCTTGAAGGACGGACGAAGTTTCGCAAGCACCTCAGCGGTCGTATCCCCACGCAGGACTTCATCCTTGTTAAAAAGTATCGTCTGACCTTTCCCCATGGAAACTTCTACCGGAATAATCTGGCTATTAAAATGTCCTTCGCTCCACGCCTTGGCGGCTTTTTGATGACTTGTTACCGCAAAGGCATCACATTGCTCCCGGGTAATGCCGTATTTTTCCGCCAGGTTTTCCGCGGTTATTCCCATGCTTACCGCGTCTTCAGGGGCATAGGCGGAAACAATATTCGCCCATTGGGGGGGATTAACCTGAAACGCGGCGGTTGGTTTTTCCATCACATAACAGCGGCGGGAATCGCTCTCCACTCCTCCGGCAAGTAATATATCCGCGTGGCCTGACTCTATCATGATCGCCGCCAAGGCAAAGGTGGTCAGTGACGCGCCGCATTGACGATCCACGGTGAGGGCCGGTACCGAATAGGGCAGACCGCCGCCCAGTGAAGCAACGCGGGCAATATTGGCGTATTCATTTGCCATCAGGTTGCCAAAAAACACATCTTCTATCTCCGCGGGATCAATGCCCGCCCGTTTTACCGTTTCGTGTATAACTAACGCTCCGAGTTCTCCCGCCGGGACATTTGCCAAAGCGCCCCGGGCTTTTCCTACCGGGGTCCTTACCGCCGATACAATCACCGCTTCTCTCATGGAACCCTCCTTAACTGTTTTTCCAGCCCCAGAATTTCCCGGGCTTCATCGGGGCTGGCCGTTTCTTTTTGGGCCTCCCTGACGAGCCGGGCCGCCCGGGCCACAAGCTGTTCATTTGTTGCCGGTACGCCTTTGGCGTAATATATGTTGTCCTCAAGTCCCACGCGGACATGTCCGCCCAAAGCTATGGCGGCATATAATATGGGGAGATGATCTTTCCCTATGCCCAGAGCCGACCATGTGGAACCGGCAGGTATTCTTTTGACGAGATACACCAAATTTTCCACCGTCGCCTCCATACCGCCTAACACGCCCAGTACAAACTGATAGTGCAAAGGGGCCTTGAGGATATTTTGTTTGAGGTAATAGGCGGTAACCCCCAGCATTCCGGAATCAAATATCTCTATTTCAGGTTTTACCCCATTATCCGCCATAAGCATCCCCAGCTTTCCAAGAAATTGGGGTGAATTCATAAATACGCCGCCGGGCATCCAGTTAAATGAGCCGGCGTCAAATGACGCTATTTCAGGCTTTAACACCGGAATATGGGCCATCCGTTCTTCTTCCGTAGCGCGGTTATCGCCGGATGTGGTCATGTTGATCACAATGTCACATTTGTCACGAATGAGTTTTGCGGTGAGGCGAAATTTCTCCACATCCATTTTGCCCAACCCTTCATCATCGCGCATATGAAGGTGAACAATGGCCGCCCCCGCTTTATAACAGCGGTATGCGTCTTCAGCGATTTCTTTCGGGGTCAGAGGAATATTGGGGTTACTCTCTTTCGCCGTGACGGCCCCGGTTAAAGCGGCGGAAATAATTACTTTACTCATAAATTTTTTGCTCCATTTGTAGAAACAACGTTAGCTACGCTTTTTTATAGCTTCCGGTGCAGCTTTAATAGCTCAATCAACATCCGGTCCCGGTAGGCGGAACATTGTTCATTGGTGTGGCCGATATAATCGGGAAAATTTTTCATTTCCTCGTCCACGCCGGGTTGGGCGATTTCGCTCCAGTTATCAGGCTGATGGGTCCATCCGGCCATATCCGCCAGCCACCTATCCCCCGAATCACCGAGCATTTTTACCATCCCCGTAAGCCCCCCGGAATTCCCGAGCTGCATAATCATGTTATGACCAAAAATACTCCACCTGAGTCCGGGACCGTACACCAGAGCCTTATCAATATCCTCAACGGAACAGACCCCCCGGATCACCAGATCCTGGACTTCCCGGTAAAGGGCCAGCTGAAGCCGGTTTGCCAGAAAGCCGGGACATTCCTTCCGCAGCAATACCGGTTCTTTGCCGATGGATCGATAAAAATCATATACCCCGGAAACCGTGGCATCGGCGGTGTCTCCGCTCCGGGTAATTTCCACCAGGGGAATCAGATGGGGCGGATTATAAGGATGCGCTCCGACACAGCGGCCGGGATATGGGGAACCTTTTACTATGTCGCTGATAAGCAGGCCGGAAGTGCTGCTGGCATATAAGGCGCCGGGTTTGGCATAACCATCAACCTGGGAAAGAATCTGCCGTTTTATTTCAAGCCGCTCGGGACCGCTTTCCTGGACAAAATCGGCGTCTTTTACCGCCGACTCGATTGAGGTGGTAAAACCTACCCGGTTGGCAACGGCGTTTTTTCGTTCACCGGTGATCACGCCGTATCTAACCAGCGGTTCCAGATGCGCCGACATTGCCTTTTTGCTTTTTTCAAGCTGTTCATCATTTATGTCATAAAGCATTACATCGAGATTTTTCATGGCAAACTGAACCGCCCAGCTTGATCCGATAATCCCGCCGCCAACGCAGGCTGCTTTCCTAATTCCGGCCATACTTTATCCTACGGCGCTTTGGCCGCCATCAACATAAATAACCTGGCCGTTTACAAAAGCCGATGCGTCAGACGACAGAAATACTGCCGCACCGGTTATATCTTCCTTGTTACCGAAACGTCCGAAGGGAATATTGGAGAGCAGCTTGTTTTTAAGCTCCAGGTTACTGTTCATTATGTTTGCCATCATGGGGGTTTCGGTTAAAGTCGGAGCGATTGCGTTGACCGTAATATTATGGGGCGCCAGTTCTACGCATAGGACCCGGGTTAACATATCCAAAGCTCCCTTAGTCGCGCAGTATGCGGCATTGCCGCCGCCGCAGGCCCTGGCTCCCCGGATCGATGAAATATTTACAATTTTACCGGACTTACGGGGGATCATCAGTTTGGCAAAAGCCTTACAGCACATCATCACCCCTTTGGTATTTACCGCAAACATGTCATCCCATACGTTCATGGGAAATTCCACCGCGTCATGTTTAACGTTATACCCCTGGGAATTAATCAGAATATCCACGGTTCCGTATTTGTTCTTCACGTTCTCCGCCAATTTCTGAATGCTCCCCTCATTAGAAGCGTCAACAGTAAACCAGGAAACTTCTTTTTGTATGTCCTGCTTTATCTCCGACACCGCCCGTTCCAGACTTTCCTGTTTCCGGCTGGCGATAATTACTTTGGCGCCGTAATAGGCCAGCCCCGTGGCGATGGCTTGTCCTATTCCACCCGCTCCTCCCACAACAACGGCGACTTTGCCGTTCAATGAAAATAAGTCCTTCATTTAATGCCCTCCTACATAATAACCAGCATAGTAGCCGGCAGATTGGTTTCATTTTTTACTTCCCGTTTGTCTCCGGGGTAAATGTGTATGGAATCCCATTTTTTTAACACAATGGTTTCATCCGGGGATTTAACGGTTATTTCCCCCTCCAAAACAAAATAAACCAGATTCATGGGCACCTGAACCATTTCCGCGCCCCCGCCGGGCAGGAAATGGGACATTCCCATCCAATAGTTCGGTTTACCATCAATTTCTTTTTCGTGAAGCTTTAGGGCGATCATATTAAAATGACCCTTCGCTTCATAGGTTTTTAGATCCGCAACAGTAACCTTCTTCATATTGTTCCTCCTGATTTATTGCGCGGTATCGGTTTGTTCCGCGTATTGCTTATCGTTAACAAAGAAAATCAGCACTGCCGCAAGGACAGCCAGTCCCACAAACAGTATGTAAGCTCCTGTCATTGATCCGGTTAAGGAAATTGCCGCCGCCAGGGTAACAAAAGCGCACATCCGGATAATTGAAATACTGGGGTTAATCAGGGAATAAACTTTGGAGAAATTGCGGTATCCAAAAGTAGTAGACACCAGGGATGCCGGCCAGTTGGCGTTTCCGCCGATTGCGATGCCGATCATGACAATGGATATATATACGCATATCCGGTTCGGAATCAGGTTAAACACAACAGCCAGGGCGTACCATATCCCATAGATAGCGGTGGCAATACGGGTGGTAAATTTTTGATCGAGCACGCCCCAAAGATAACTGCCGACTACCCCAACCAGGGCACAGACAGTCATAGAACCTATAGCCCAATTTAATTCAAAACCAAGACTGACCAGCCGGGGAACCAACTGGCTCATCACCCCCACGGTAACCAGCATATAAAGACCAAGACCCAGACTTATAAGCCAAAACTGTTTTGTGCCAAGCAGTTTTTTATAAGTCCAGGGGCTGACATAGGTATTGCTCCGGGCGCGGTATGCTTCAATTTCTTCATTGTCCATGGGCACGTTATCCGGGGTTGCCCCGGCTTGTTCAGGCCGATCCGGAATAAACCAGCCCCAGACAGCGGAAAGGATCATAATAATTCCCACTACCGAAATAGATCGCTGGATGCCGCCGAAGAGTGAAGCAAAGCCGGTCAAAATAATGACAATAACCGCGGAAGCAAAATTATTTCCCATGGTAGCCCAGCCCAAGGCAAGGCCTTTCTTTTTCGGAAACCATGAAGCCATATAAGCGCCGCCGCCGATCCAGGCATAGACATTGGCAAAAACGGAAACCATACAAAGGGCCACCGCGTATTCGGGGATTGAACGGACATTCCCATACCAGATATAGGAAGCTCCCCCCAGGACGAGTCCGATAATTGAGGTCCACCGGGCGCCAATCCTGGCGCAAATCAATCCGAATATAAACATCCCCAGAATGCTGACAAGGCCGCTGACGGTAGAAAATCCCAGCAGTGTAGCCACATCCCATCCATGAAGGATCGACAGCCCCTGAACAGTGGCGTTAAGACCGTCTACCGAAGTACCGGTAGCGTAAAACAGCATCAAGCCGCAAAAAATAATCAGGTTCCATCCATTGAGCCCAAAATTACTTTTCGCGTCGGCGCCAACTATGACTTTCCCCTGTTCACTAACAGAAGCATTGTTCATAACAAACCTCTCTTTGGTTTCATTCCTTTACCACGCCTTTTTTCTCGAAATATTCACGGGCCAACTTGGGCATATTCCGCCAGTTTTCCGCAGTTTGAGGCTGTTCCATGTTCTTTGTCGCATAGCGCCATTCATTCACGCGGCTTATATACTTCTCATCCTGCTGAGACGCTTCGTCTTTATTCTCGTTGCCCAGTTCGCCTTTTAATATCCGGTATACGGTAGCATACTGTTCACTGACGGTGTGAAGCTTGAGGTTTTCAAACACCAGTTGCTGCAGCGGACGTTTGGCAAGGTCTGACATGATGACGCGGTTCTCATAGGCCATAACCTTCAGCATACGGGCGATTTCCCACGCGCGCTCCAAAACCTTGCCCTTGGGGAGAACTTCACTGGCCATATTCCAGTCAAGCAACTGCTGAGCGGTTACCTGACGGCTGGTCATCATGTAGTAGTTGCCGCGCTTTGTACCGAGGTAGTGTTGGAACATAAGGCCCATACCATCGCCGGGAACGAGTCCGCCTTGAGCGTGGGGAACCTCAATTTTTGTGTCGTCGGAAATGAGCGTGATATCGCAAAGCATAGCGTTATCCCAGTGGAATCCGGGGCCGGGAATTGCGCCAATCGTGGGCACGTCGATGTCAAACACCATGTTCTTAATCAGGTTGGTGTCGTCGAAATACTGGTGTGTAAAGCGATCTTCCGCATAAGTTTCCCAGCCGTTGGGATCGGACTCGATCATCCAATTTTCTCCATAATGGGTGAAGATAATGATCTCATTCTCATGATCCATGGAAATGGTTCTTGTCAACTGGCTCATCGCGCGGTGGGCCATACCGCTCCAGTGCATGGGGCCGTTGTTGGTTTTCCAGGTAACCTGCAGAATTCCGTCCTCGCGGCGCAGATCGGCAAAATTCTTGAACCATTCCTTGTACTCGTCAAGCCTCGGCATCTTGACATAATCAGCCATAGGTTTTCCCATTTTTTACTCCTCATAAAAATTAATTTTGATTGCTATTTAATTACTCATACTGTAAGATGACTTATAAGAAGTTGTCCAATGCAAAGTTCTTATTGCAGTAATAACAAACGGACATAAAAGAGGAGAGATATAGTTATGGAAATTAAATCAATCGAAGCGTTTCTGGTTCTGGCAAACTGTCTCAATTTTACCAAAAGTGCGGATCAGGTATATATATCCCAGCCCGCTTTCAGCCGTCAGATCCTCCGCCTGGAAGAAGAATTTGACTGTAAGCTTTTTATTCGCAATAAACGGACGGTAGAACTTACGGAGTATGGCAGAATTTTTTCCGAATACGCCCAGCGTATCTGTACTGAGATTGAGAAATGGAAGCTGCATAACAAACAGCTTCACAGCGGCGAATCAGGGCGGTTGCGAATCGGTTTTTTGAATGATTTTCCCCATGACTTTTTGCCCCGGCTGATACAGACCTTTGCGTCAAATCATCCGAATGCGGAGGTAAATTGCAACGATATGAGCATAAAAGAAATTATACATGGAGTGCTGGCCGGCGATCTTGACTGTGGTATTTCTCTCTATTTGGATAATGAAATCAAAAAATTTGACCAGTTAACCAGCATGATTGTCTCTTCGGTCAAGATGTGTGCGGTACTCCCCGCAAATCACCTCCTGGCGAACCGGGAATCCCTGAAGATGGAAGAACTGTCGAAAGAAAATTTTATTACCGTATCGGCTGAACATACTACTCCGGGTTTATTTCATACAAAATTCATCTGCGAGACCGCCGGCTTTGAGCCGAACATTGTCAGCCAAACCAATTTTGTCCCCAGTATGCTTATGCTGGTCAAATGCGGCATAGGAGTAGCCATGGCCGCCCAGACTGCCGAACATATTTCCCCCGGCGGTATCTGTTTTGTGCCCATTGATAATAAATATGCCTATGCGGATATTATACTGTTCTGGAAAAAAATGACAAAAAATCCGATGGTTTCTTTTTTAATCCGGACAGCGAAATCCCTGTTATAATGTACCCTGTTCCTGTCAGGTTAAAACAGCAATGTTAATGAACCTTCCCGCCGCAGAGCCCTAAACTTGACCCGTAGATAAAGGAATAGAAAGCCTCAAAGAGCTTTCAGGCAATCTTGCGGATTGTGCCGAACATGGGGCAGACGGCGGTTTTTCCGGTTTTGTCTATCATAGCGGAACGACAGCCTTTTCTCTCTGTAACCGCAGGGACATCGTAAAAAACCTTAAAGTAACGGCGGAAGCAATAGGAACGGATCTTATAAAAATGGTTCAGGGTTTCGGCGTGTTCCGCTATACCTCACCTCCGACAGCGGGGGAATTAGGAAAAGCCCTATGGGACACCGGCAGGGTACAGGGATCATTAACGGAATTGTACAACGTTTTTGCGTGGTTCTGTTTGGAGGAAGTTTCCCGTATCTGATAGATAGTCATTTGCCGGATGGCTACCGGTTTGGTCTTGGTTTTCTTCTTCCGGGAGTATGAGTCTCAGTTTTCTGTTCCAGTAGGAGCAGTATATGCCGCCTTATCCTGGTGTCGCAAAATCTCTCCAAGGTAAGCGTGTCCTTGAATACCCGGTGTTTGTTTCCTTCGGTTTTCCAGTATCGGCGGGATATCCACCACTGGCCTTTATTACCGTGCCTTCTGCCAGCCCATTTCCAAAGGATCTGAATAACTCTTTGTCCATTTTTGAGAAAATCCTTTTAGCAACTACCGTACGGTGGTAGTTTGTCTACCCCTTGATTATCCGGTTCAGCGTTGCTATCAGAACATCTTGTTTTTTGTTCCCTGGTGATTACGTATAGCCGTCCGTATGTTCTCCAGAACTTTTTATTGGGATTTCTTTGACGGCTTTATCAGCATTTTTCCGTTGCGATATTGAAGTTCCGCCTCAAAAAGTCAATCCCTTCAGCGATATGCGTTATTACCGTTTCTGAACCCGAAGGACAGGTTTTTTCTTCACCTCCTTTTCATATCTTAGCTATTCAAGCGGCCCCGTAGCGCGCCAGGTACCTTTGTTCTCAGCCTTTTCCCCGGCCGTATTCCCCCGGTAAATCCGGTTTCCCCGGCGCCCCTTTGGCATACCTCTTGCTTTTCCGCCCTTGAGGGGCGGGCAAGAGGTACGCCAATCCTCCGGGACGGGGCTCACGCCAGGTGCCCGTCCAGACAACCCGCCCAACCCTCCGGCTTTCTACTCTTCCCAGCCCCTGCGGGGCTTTTTTGCCCCCGGCGGGAGGACCCTGGGGGCGGAAGCAGTGAGCCCCCAGGGTCCTCCCACCTCAATAGGGGCAAAAAAATAGGGGGGGACCGGGGGGACACGGACGGCGTTGCCCGTCATGTACGTTTTTTATTTCACCCTTTTGGAGGTATTGGTATGTTTGAGAAAAAAGATTTGGAAACAAAAACCCAGGCATGGGTAGATCACCGCAGACGCTCCGGGCAGTGGGAAGCCGCCCCGCCCCCCGTGGGGGCCGGAAAAGCCCCGAGGCGTAAACCCTACACACCCCAATTTTCCCCCCTGGCAACCGTAACGGTCCGCCGCCTCGCCTGGGCCTTACAACTCTCCATGCCCAAAGCCGTGGACCGGGTAGTCAATGTGCTGCCGTCCCTCTTCTCGCCATCGGCTGTCTGTCCCCTATGCAAAGACCGCACAAAATGCGGCCTCTGTGCTTTTAGTCAACAGTCCGCCGCAGCTCCGGCGGTTCCCGCAGTCTAGCCGCAGCCCCCCGGCTTTGCGCCGGGGTATTACAGGGGGTATTTATGCTTTGTTATCAGGTTTTAGCGCAGTTTACTTTTTTCCAGCATAAACCGGTATTGGTTTCCACGCATATCAAAAAGCAAACCGCCAGGGCTTTTCTTGTCCGGTCCGGCTTGCCCTTCGGCCATGGGCTCAAGCACCGCCACTTTTTCCGTACCAAAAAAGAAGCGGCCCGATACGTTTCTTATCTCCGCAGGGTGTACAAAAACCGTATCGTTCCTTTTCCCGCCGTCATGGACGGCAGAGGTGATCGGGCTCAACAATATCTATTTCAGGAGGTTTCAGAATGAACTACTTTGAACAGTGCCGGTCCGTAGAAGAAGCAAAAAAACGTTATCGGGAATTACTCATGCGGTACCACCCGGATCACGCCGGGGAGGAAGGCGAAGCCGTCACCAAGGAAATCATA
>JAITBO010000203.1 GCA_031283505.1 Treponema sp.
GCCGTGGATAATATCCGTTTCTTCTGTTTTGGCGGTGATCATGATAATGGGAATTTTTGATATTTCCCGTATTTTACGGCAAAACACCTCGCCGGAGAAGTCCGGAAGCATAAGGTCCAAAAGTATCAGGGAAACGGAATTCCTTTCAAAAAGGCCCATGCCTTCCCTGCCGTTTTTGGCGCAAAGGGCTGTATACCCGTTTATTTCGAGGTAGGACTTTACGAGACTAAGGATTTTTTCTTCATCATCCACAACAAGGACCGTCTGCTTATCTTTCATAGCCGCTGGTATACCACAGAATTGTGAAAGGATTATGGCTAAATTATGTCAAAATTGTGTTTTTTTGCATTTTTTAGCCGGGTGAATGAAGCACAGAAAAAATTTATTTAGGGAATCTCCGGAAGCTGAAGTTTTCAGAGCCTCTCTTTAGAGTATGGCTAAAGGGTTACGAAAAAAATCAAGAAACAAGGACGCTGTTTTCACAGCGTCCCTTGTTCCCAGGTCAATTCATGCCCTGTAGTTTTTTCCGCACTTCCTCGATAATCATCTGCAAAGTGTCAACCTTGTCCTCAAGCTCAAGCAAATCGGGGCTTCGTGTACCTGCGATAGTTCTCACCTCGTTCACTGCGATGGTCAAACGGTCTTTCAGGGCGGTGTCGGTGATGTGGGGCGTTACCTTGTCGGTCGCGGTGGTTAAACGGCTGACGCTGTTCCGTGCATCCATAGTCCGCCCGGCTTTTAACTGGCTCAAGATGTCGTCAGCGGCTTTTTCTATATCATGGGTAAAGGGAACAGGGTCTTCGTTTGCCATACCCGCGCCGTGGCCGCCCCCACCGCTTGTATCGCCGGAGTTTCCCATACCGCCCATACCACCGCTTTGCGCTGTTGCTATTTGTCCTGTTCCAAAGGCAAACATCGCCATGAACAGAACAACCGTCAGTTTGGTTGTAAACAACCTTAGCAGGTTTTTCATTTTCAAAACCTCCTTAACAATTTTGATGCCTTTAATCACACACAACAATTGTGCCGGCATTGTGTTTTTACGCAACCTTCTCTTTTCTGTTATACCAGGTCCAATAAATGCAGGGCAGAATAAACAATGTCAGTATCGTTGAAGTAATCAAGCCGCCGGTAACAACAATCGCCATTGGGTATTGCATTTCCGCGCCGGTACCGCTGGCAAAGAGAAGGCTCAAGCTGGCAGCAAGGGTCGTGCCGGCGGTCATCATCACGGGACGCAGGCGGGATAACGCGCCTTCAAAAACAGCTTCCCTGAGGGGCAGTTTTTCACGTAGCTGTTTGATGTACGTTACCATTATCACGCCGTTTTCAAGAGCTATGCCGCCCAAAGCAATGTAGCCTACTGCCGCCGCTACGGTAAAAAAGGTGCCGGTCAAGAGCATGGCTACAATGCCACCCACAAGAGAAAAAGGAATATTGAGTAGTATCAGTACCGCATCGCTCCATGACTTAAAGGCCATGTAGAGCAGAAAGGCCATCAACAGGAACACTACCGGAATGACCATCGCAAGCCGCGACTTGGCCCGCCGCTGATTTTCATACTGGCCGGTCCACTTGTAGGAGTAACCGGGGGGCAGTTCTACTTTTTCTTTGATAACGGCGTTTGCTTCATTGACAAAACTTACCACATCCCGGTCACGGCTGTTCATCTGAATAACCAGCACCGGCATACTGTCTTCGCTGGAAATCATTGACGGGCCATCGGCAATGCGGAATTGTGCCACATCTCCCAACGGCACATACACCGGCCCCTGCACGGTGGAAGCTATACCGCTCGATAAGCCGCCTGCTGATGTTGTGGAAACTGCGGGCTGATCCGCGCCCATGCCGCTCATTGCGCCACCGGAGGAATCGCCCATACCTCCGCCGCTCATACCGCTGTCACCGCCGCCCATGCTGTTACCCATGCCGGAAGAAGAAGCCGCTATACTGCCGCCGCCAGAAATGGGTATCAGAATGTCCTGCATAGCGTCTATACTTTCGCGGCTTTCACGGTTGTAGCGCACCAGCACGTCAAAGCGCCGTCTCCCTTCAATCGTTTTGGTGGCAACCCTGCCCCCGATGGCAAGTTCTATGGCGTTCTGCACATCCGAAACATTAAGGCCGTAGTGGGCGGTTTTTTCACGGTCAACCTGGATTTCAAGATAGGCCGCGCCGAGTACGCGCTCGGCAAGAAGGTCGCTTACGCCGCTCACATTACGCAGGGCGTTTTCAATATCGAAGGCTTTTTCCTGCAAAACCCTAATGTCCTCGCCGTAGAGTTTTATGCCTAGATCGGTACGTACACCGGTAGTCAGCATGGCAAGCCGCCCGGCGATAGGCTGGGTAAACGCCATGTTTAACCCCGGCAATGCGGATAGTTTTTCCATCATCTGGTGTTCAATCGCTTCCTGTGTTAATTCTTTACGCCACTGTTTTTTCGGCTTGAGGGTAACAATGGTTTCAATCATACTGACAGGAGCGGGGTCCATCGCCGTTTCGGCCCGGCCAACTTTGCTCACCGAAAGTTCAATCTCCGGTATTTCCATGATAAGCTGGTCCATCGTTTTTGCGCTTTCCACCGCCTGGCTTAAAGACACGCTGGGGAGCATGGTCGGCATGACGAGGAACGTTCCTTCGTTGAGGTCCGGCATAAAGGTTGTGCCGATAAAGGGGGCAAGCCCGATGCCGCCTATAATTGTGATAAGCGCCGCGAGGACCGTGGCTTTCCGGTGTTTCAATACCCATTTCAGGGCAGGCCGGTATATCTTGTTCATGGCCCTGACGATAAACGTTTCTTTTTCGCTGATTTTGCCTTTCAGCAAAAACGTACACAACACCGGGACGATGGTGAAAGCTACGATGAGGGAACCTGTCATGGCGAAACTTTTTGTCCAGGCAAGCGGGGTGTAGAGTTTGCCTTCTATGCCGGTCATGGTGAACACCGGCAGAAAGGTAACGATAATGATGACAAGCGAGAAAAAAATTGATGACGATACTTCCTTTGAGGCGTCTCTGGTTATGTCTACAATGGAACGTCCTCCGGTATTTTTTGCCAGCCTGCCGTAGACATTTTCAACGATGACGATTCCCGCGTCCACCATCACGCCGATGCCGACGGCGATACCGCCCAATGACATGAGATTTGCCGACAGTCCTATTTGCCTCATGGCGATAAAGGCCAGAAGGATTCCCAGGGGGATGACGCTGGCGACAATGATGCTTGAACGGATATGCCCCAGGAAAAGAATGAGGATAATACTCACCAGGATTGATTCCTGTATCAGTTCCCGGACCAGGCTGTTAACCGCTTCCAGCACGAGTTCGGTCTGGTCGTAAAACGGCACAATACGCACCCCTTCCGGCAAGGACGGCGTTATTTCGGTGATTTTTTCTTTTACCGCGCTAATCACATCCAGTGTGTTAACACCCATACGGGAAATGACGATGCCGCCCGCGGCTTCGTGTCCGTATTTCGTCAGCACCCCGCGCCGAAAATCCGGACCGGCGGCGATTTTCGCTATATCCTTGACAAACACCGGCACATAGTTGTTTTGCGTAACCACGATATTCCGTATATCTTCAATTGATTCAATCAGGCCCAATCCGCGGATAATGAATTCCTGCCCGTTCTGTTCTACTACTTTCGCGCCAAGGTTGGCGTTGTTCGCGGCAATCGCGCCGTACACCTGATTGAACGTTACCCGGTAGCTCTGCATAAGGGCAGGGTCAAGGTTTACCTGATACTGCATGACATAGCCGCCTACGCTGGCAACTTCCGCAACGCCGGGAACGCTGGCAAGCTGCTGTTTAATCGTGAAGTCCTGTAAAGTTCGGAGGTCGGCAAGGCCGTAGCTGTCGCTTTCCACGGTATACATGAACACCTGTCCCATCGTGGTGCTTACCGGGCCGAGGGAGGGCATAACATCCGCGGGTAGCTGCGGTGTGGCCGCCTGTAATTTTTCGCTGACCACCTGCCGCGCAAAGTAGGGGTCTACGCCATCCTCAAAAATAACGGTGATGAGGGACATACCGAAAGACGAAGCGGAGCGGACCTGTTTGACCATTGGCAGCCCCCGCATGGCAGTTTCCAGCGGGTAGGTTACCTGATCCTGTATCTCCTGCGGCCCCCGGCCCATCCAGTCTGCGGAGACAAGCACCTGGTTTTCGCTCAGGTCGGGATATGCGTCAACCGGCGTCTGGCGTATCACAAAAAATCCGTAGACGATAACAAGCACGGTTAAAGCGATGATGATTACCCTGTTTTTCAGGGAAAAATTGATAATGGCGTTCAGCATTTCAGGTCCTCCTAATTGTGGCCGCCGCTTGACGCGCCGCCGTGGCCGCCATGACTGCTGAGAGCGCCAAGTTTGGTTTGCGAGTCAAGGAGGAAGGCGGCGGCGCTTACTATTATGTCGCCCTCATCAATGCCGGATAGTATTTGCACATAGCCGTTGGCATATTGCCCCGCCTGAACCGCGTGTCTGACAAAGGTATTTTCATTTTGTGCCCAAAACACCATCTGCCCCTCCGCGCCTTCGAGTATTGACGTTTCCGGTATAACAATGCTTTCCCCCAAAGGGACACGGATTGACGCGCCGACAAACATATTCGGTTTTAATTTACCTTCGCTGTTGTCAAGTTCTACCCGCACTTTCAAGGTGCGGGTAACATCATCCAGCACAGGACTGATGAACACTACCTTGCCGGTAAAGGTTTCACCGGGATAAGCCTGGCTGGTAATAAGCGCTTCCTGTCCTGTCCGTACATTGGCAATATCTTTTTCGTAAATATCCGCGGTTATCCATGCGGTAGAGAGGTCAACAAGGCTGTAGAGCCGGTCGCCGGGCCTGATATACACGCCGGGAAGCATTTGCCTTTCCAGTACGATACCGCCGAATTGAGCGTATATCGGCATATATTCCCGCGCCTGTTTTGCCTGCTCCAGGCGGCGTATATCGCTGTCCGGCACATTCAGAATTGAAAGCCGCCGCCGCGCTGCTTCCTGCAAGGCGGCGTTGGTTCCGTCCAAAAGCTGTAAATATTCTTCCTGCGCGGCGATATAGGCGGGGCTGTAGACTTCGCCTAAGACCTGGCCGGGGTAGATGTATTCGCCTTCCACCGCCGCATAGAGCCGCTCAAGGCGGCCTTCAACACGGGAGGTAAGATAGGTCCTTGCCCTTTCGTTGATAACGATTTTACCCGTAGTTTTTATGTCTTTTCGCAAATTCCGCACCGCCGCCCGTGCGGTCTGTATTCCCGCAAGCTGCCGCGCCCGTTCGTCAAGGGTAACGGTATCGCCTGATACTACGATGGGCCTTGAAGCCGGGACTGTGTTTTCCGTCATGGTTATTTCAGACTGCGGTTTTATCACCTTAAAATAAAATCCAATACCGGCAATAACCAAAACGATAACTGCTCCACCAATAATTTTTATGCCCCTGTTCATTTTTTACACTCCTTGTTTAGTACCGCTGTCCGCTGTCTGGAAAATACGGCTGACCGATTATCTGTTCAAGCCCCGCAAGGGCTTTTTCGTAATCCACATGGGATTTGAAGTAATCAAGCCGGGCGTTGCGTAAACTGGTAAGGCTGTCCATGACGGACATAAAATCGCCCCTTCCGCTCCGGTAGGCGGTAATAACGGCCTGCCAGGTCTGTTCTGCCTGGGGGATGACGGTTTTTTCGTAAAGGTCGATGAGCCGCCGTGCGGACTGTGCCCCGCTTACGGCCATCGACAAATCCATGCTTGCCATATTCCGCATATCCGCCAATGCTGCTTGTGCGGCGGCAACACCCGCGTTTGCTGATTTTACCTGTGCGTTGTACTGTCCGAACCAGAGAGGCAGCATGACCATAAAACCGACTTTCCATGAATTTCTGTTGGTCTCCCGCATATCGAGGGAATAATCGGCGCGGCCTGTCCGGGTGTCCAGCATCTTCATCAACATGGGGTCCATCACCGTGGATTGGACAAAACTGAAACTCAATTTGAAGTCCGGCCAAAATTGGCTTCTTGCCATTGACACATTGTTTCGCGCCATTTCAAGTTCCCAGGTCATGCTTGCAATGGCAGGATTGTTTTGTGATAAGCGCCGCAGTTCATCAAGATTAAATTCGGGAACAGCAGTTGAAAATTCCTCATGTATGGCAAGGGGCGTATCCGCTTCCCGGCCTAAAAAATAATTGAGCTTGTTTTTCGCCATAGTTTCCATAGTTTCCATGTTGAGAATGTCGGTTTCCATTTTTGCAAGTTCCGTTTGTGAACGCAGTGTGTCTTGCAGGGGGGAAGCGCCGCTTGAATAATTGGCCGCCGTAACCATATTAAACTGCCGCATGAGTTCCAGATTTTCACGCATGATTGCAAGGCTCTGCTGCGCGTACAATAAATCGTAGTAGGCTTGCTTTACGGCGACATACACCTCCATCTGTTTTACCTGAAAATCCGCGCCCGCCATGCCCGCCTCGCTTTTTGCCATGTTCCGCATGGCTATAAGTTTTGTGGGGAACATGATTTCCTGGGACAGGCTGTACTCAAACATCATGGGCTTGCCGCCGTTTGCGGGAATGTCGTCTAACATGACACCAAATTCAGGGTTGGGCCAGCCGCTGGTGATGGCGATGCTCCGCTGTTTTTCTATCCACCGCTGGCGGCTTGCGATCAGAGCGGGGTTGTTGTTGCCCGCAAGGTCCAGGGCTTGCTGCAAGGTTAACGGCTCCGCTTCCTGTGCGGTGATAAAACTTGCAAGCAAAACAAGCGCGGCTGCAAACAACCATTCTTTTGTTCTCATTCTACATACCCCCCATGCCGCCGCCGGCTTCTTTTTTTGTTATAGGCATATTCATAAAATTTTTCAGTTCCGAACCAGAGAAACCAACAATTTTCGTGCTTACCGGCGCCATATATGACAGCCTTACATTGGAAAATTTGTCCCCATCTTCCGCCTCGCCGCTAAACGCTATTTGAAAATGGTATAAGGTCTTTTCCTCTCCCCGAATTCTGGTAAAAGCACTGTCAAGGTTAGGGTTTTGATTGGGTGTTATGACGGCGGGAAAACTCCCGTTATAATCAAAACTCACGGTGAAGGGTGCCCATGCGCCTGCTGTTCTGTCGGACCGCACCGGCTCATCAAAGTTCAGCGTAATGTGCAGAGTTGTCGATTTCATGGAATCCATGTTCATTGAAGTAACTTCCCATACTGCTTTTTCAATAGCAAGGTCTGAATACATATACCCGGTTTCGTTGGGTTCCATCGCAGGGCTGTCACAGCCTGCCAGAGTAAAAACGATTGCCGCCGTAATAACGATACCACAAAAATCTGCGCCCATGATCCGCCTTATTGTTTTCATATATAGCTTTGTTTCTTTTTTTGTGTGTGCATGGTCCCATTTTTTTGTGTGTTCCGTGATTCATAATTCGCCTCCTTTGCCTTTGGTAGTTCAAAGGGATATGAGTTTTCACCTTTTCTGGTGACGCCAAAAATCTATAACAGAATTGTGAAAGGATTATGACTAAATTATGTCAAAATTGTGGTTTTTTGCATTTTTTAGCCGGATGAACGAAGCACAGAAAAATTTATCAAAAAATTCAGTTTTTTTTAATATCCATAATTTAATCACAATTCAGGGATAAATTATTCAATAACCCCGAACCGTTTATCGCCGCCGGGGTCGAACCCTCCAGGATTGAGGGCTGGGCCTTTGCCCAGGTTACGGTAGATGACGCCAACGGGAAACCCATAGAGGTGGACAAGATTTTGAAACCCTTTAATCTGATATAAGAGGAAACTATGGAAAAGGCTGTTTTGCGGGTTGATGGAATGTCCTGTGACCATTGTGTAAAAACCATCACCAAAGCGGTGGGGGAACTTCCCAGCGTGAAAAATGTAGCGATAGATATAAAGGGCGGTACAGTTTCCTTTATGTTTGATCCGGCAAAGTCGCCGCTTGAAAATGTTGAAGCGGTTATTACCGATGCGGGTTACGATGTGAAGAGGTTATTGAAAAACTATAACCGTAACTAGACAAAAAACCGTGTCCTTTTTATTAAAAATCTGAAAATTGCACGTTTCTCGTATATAAATCCGGTTTTACTCGGCTTACCCTGTACCTATGGAAAACGAAACCGGGGTACAGAACCCTTCCATTCATTCACTTATCCTCCTTGATGACTTCAAGGCTATTTTAGGCATAGATGACCGGGAGGATTGCCTTTCCCGGTACTGTCTTATCACGGCCACTTACACCGTTGAGCAATACTGCAAACGGCGGCTTTTGCGGCGGAAAAACACGGATTACTTGACTTTTACGGGGGAGTATGTTTTTACCCTGCGGGAATACCCGGTACTGAAGGTTCTAACCGTATATGCCGCAACCGCCGGAACGGTACAACGGGGAGAACCCCTTTTTGGCCCTGCAAGTCTTGTTGATCCCAAACATTACTATTGTCTCCCCGATGAAGGTATCCATGAGGATATTCCCTTCTCGTTGGTATTACGGCCTCCCCCGCGTCTTACACAAGAGGAAATGGGGATACAGGTACGGTATTTGG
>JAITBO010000204.1 GCA_031283505.1 Treponema sp.
GGACTTTTACCTTTTCTTTTGGTGTAAACCTTTTCCTTTTGCCCATCTTTTCCTCCAAGGGCTTTATGTTTACACCTTATAAGATAACCCCTAATTCGGCAAGTTCAGCGTGAGCAGGACAATACTTTGTAGATCACCACCAACACCGGTATATCATCCCTTCTCCGAAACGGGCAGCTTTTTCCATTTACGATTTTTCGCTCTGAATGACTTGAACATCCGGTAAGCCGCCACTTAAAATGAGCGCCGCTTTTTGAACCGTCCCCAATAGCCAGGACCAGATACAATATATCCAAACATAGTATGTCATATTTCCTGTCTCTGCGCTGTTATGGTCTTTCACGGCCTCCCTTTTGATTCGCAGGCGAGTCCATACCCAAGAGCCCGCCTTTCGGCGGGAGGAGCTTCAGGGCATTTAAACCAATTCAGGATTTGTTGCCCGGGGTATGGGTCCGCATAAAATCCATACCTTCCTGAGCATAAAATAGCTCAGTTCCTAAAGGTCATTTTTCGTTCCCGATTGAAGTCTTATTCCCGTTTTCCAGCCCTCCGCTTAAAGAGGTTGTTCAGTAAGAGATTGTTCAGTAAATAGATAGGGGTTCCACATTATCTTTCCCCATGATACCTTCCCTCCCATATTCCGGTTTACCACGGCTTGAGGAGGGTGTTTATCCCTTAACTTGTTGACACTGAAAGCCTCCCCCCCTTACGTTGACAAGGCCGCCACCGCCGCGCCGAACAGGGAAGCCTGCTCCACCGGGGAGATCACGTAGGACCGGGGAGAATCCTTGTACAGCATGGTGTGAAGGTACGACTCCAAAGCCTCCCGCATCCCCTTGTACATCACATAGGTAGTCCCCTCCACGGCGATGCGGACGGGAATAAAGGGGTCGTAGCCTTCGCCTACCCGTTGCACCATGGCGGCCACCACCGAGGCGGCCATCAGGGCGCCCCGTTCCGTCACGATAGATGTCAGGTACGCCAGGGACCGCAGACCGTCAAGTTCATCGGGGCCAAAAAGACCGCCTACAAGTCCCTGCCCGGTCAGGGGGCTATGCATGAATTCGTTCAGGTCCCTGGTCTGCAAGGACGGCCAGTCCAAAAATTCGCCGGATTTCCTGAACGTGAGTACCCCGTCCATTACCGCCTGCTTCAATATCTGCAAGGTCAGGGGACCCAGATACGCACCGGCGCAGGCTTTTTCTATCAGGTAGGTTCCAGGATTCTTCGTCGTCGCATCGTATTCCCGGTCCAGGTAGCCCAGGTACAGGGGGGCGAAGTTGCCGCTCTCGCAGACCACGATCTGGGGCGCGGTTTCGGACTCAAACCCAATTTTGGGAATCCGCTTTTCCGGGTACGCCGTGTTGAATCCCGTCCCCAGGATAAGACCTATCACCGGGCCGCTGCCCACGCAGTACTTGTCTTCCCCTGTGCGTCTGCCCCCATCCGCCGGAATTTCCACCAGCCCGGAAAGCAGGGTCGCCACCGTATCGTTCAGAAGCACTATCCTTTCGGGAGCCTTCAGCTTCCGCCGGGCCAGGGCTTCCCTCAGTCCCCGGCCTATACGCTTTCCTATCACATCCGGCGCGTCCACCTCCTTGCTGAAGGCAAGGAGTATCCCGTCCGCGTCTTTGGTAATCTCCATAGGGTAGGAAAAACAGAAACCTATCCCCACAGCATCCGGCGACTGTTCCAAAAGCGGCGCCGTCACTTCCGCAAGCTGATCGAAGAACTGCTCCGCCGAAACCCTTCCCTGGGTCCCCGGCATAGGCGTCTTCTTCATCCCCTCCGCATGGCTCTCTCCTTGCTCATCAAAACGCACCAGCGCCGCCCTCAGATTCGTCCCCCCCGCGTCCAGGGCAATGACCGGCTTGCCCGGCGGCATAGACGCAGCCGGACTGATATACGCGGGAATCATAGGCAGATTCGACCGCTGCCCCCTAAGTCCGCGCTCCATGTCGGACAATACGTCCCGAATCAGCATGACAGGATCGCAAATGTCATAATGAAAACCATAATGCCGGGCAAAATCGGCCAGCTCTTTAGGATTAAAACTCGTACCCATACCGTACCTCCACCGTGATTTATCTCTATTATAACCCATTATGCCTTGAAAGGGGTATCGTTTTTCAATAGACCGAATATCGAGTTTATGTTGGGCGCATCTGGCCTTGCGGCCAGACCGGGCTATCCGCTTAAATGAAGTTTTTTCGGGCAGAACTCTGCCCGAAAAAACTTCATACCGCTTCTATCCCTTGCGCGTTTTGGCTGGCAGCCGTCCTGGTAACAAAAATCAAAGTTTGGCCTATTATAGTCTTTCATCTCATGCCTCCTGTCTGCTGAACTTTGCGCGGTTCACTGCCAGGAGAGCATCCTTGACACTCATGGAAGTTTCAAGATCGATGCCGAAATACCGGAACAGTATACCGCTCAAACTGAAGAACAGATTCCATCGCCCTATACCTTTGCCTCTCTGCGGGATTATGCTTTGCGAGGACATGAGGAAGAAGTAAAGCATCTTCCCGCCGATTGGACATTTATGTTTGAACTTACTTCTCCTTATAATAAGATTATCGTTCCTTACAGGGAAACAAAACTTACCCTTCTGGGCTGCCGGGATGAACACGGGATTGAACATACTCCTGAATGGGTGCGGGAGACATTTAAACTTGGTTTTGAAACCCCCGCAATATATCCTCTTAAAACTATAGATGAAGTGATTGCGTATTGTGAATCGATTGATTCCAATAACAGGGAAGGCAAGGAATTTAAGGAATCTCCGCTGCCTGTCGGTTTTACGATTAAGGAGTTCAAAAACAACTTGAACAATTAGTTTACTTATGCTATAATGTTTTCATCAACTAAACGACCACCGCCTAAAGGCGGTGGTCGTTTAGTGAGGTGAGGAGATGAACGAATTAACAAGACAGGGAGACCGGCGCATGACCACCGCCGAAGTATGCGCGGTATTGGGGTGTGACAGGACAACGCTTATACGCAACTGGCGGGAAATAGAGACCTGTG
>JAITBO010000262.1 GCA_031283505.1 Treponema sp.
GGATATCCGCCATTTTTGGGCTTTAAAAGTCATTTTTGTTCGTTCTGACAAAAAAGGGAAATTCTTGTTTGTAAATTTTAACGTTTTAGAGGGTGAACGAATCGCTCGTTATTGACAGAGGGTTTGTCCCCTATCTTGCAAAAGAAGGGCATACAGAGAGGTTCTGTATGGTAACATAATCTTATCAGGAGGCGGCGCTTTTTCTGGAGGGTACAATCCGGAGGCCGAAACCCGGAAAGCGCCTTTCCGCCGGGCTACCAATCACCGGAAAAATCCTTCCCCTCCGCCAGGGCTTCTAGCGCCACGGCGGTCACCCCGAAGTACCGCTCCAGCATCGGGAATTCCGTTACGCCGTTTATCGTCACATTCAGCCTCCTCAGGCTCCCCCGGGTGAAGATCATGGTATCGTCTTGTTTCTTCCTGTCCCGGTAAACAAAGGTTACTCCTAAAAGGGGCGGCCCTTCGGGTACCGGCTGTTCCAATAGAACGCCGTCATTGGAGGCGCTGATCAGGAGACGATAGAATTTGCGAAACAGGCCGATGTCCAGGGCTTTTCCGTCCAGCGCGGCCGTAAGGGAAGGATTGTCTTTACCGGACAGCCGGATTATATGCACATCCTGTCCCATCTCTATCCGGATGGATTGGAGGTCCGTAATAAAGGGAGTCAGAAACCAGCGCATTACCAGTTTTTCGTAACCGGTGCTGATAAAGGCCTTGTTTTCTATACGGTGTACCACCGGCTGATCATCCCGGGTAAGGAGGTATCCGCCCCGGTACTGCACCACCCGGAGGATGATATGAAGGGGTTCCTCTTCTTTACTCCGCTTGTAATCATACTCCGCCCTAACCCAGGGATCATCGAAGCCAAGGGCTGTAAGCTCTCCATCACTTACGTTATAGTCAAACACTTCAATGTTGAGGAGTCCCGTGAGGGAGGAAAAGACCTCAATACATTCTTTCTGATCGATTTCATGGAGTACCGAGGATCTGATCAGGTGGCCGGCGGCCCCAAAGCTCGATGCAAGCCGCATATCCTCTTCGCTGTCTTCCTTTACTTCGGAGATTACGATGGGCCGGGGGAAGGCTTTGCCGCTCAGTCGCAGGTATTTTATCGCCTCTAAGGGCGACGGATAAGCCCTGGGGGGCACGATTTCATAGTTGATAAAATTCTTTAAAGGCTGGAGGAAGCGGACCACCCGGCTGCGATCCATAAGGTAGACCTGGTTCCCGCCGCCGCTCATAAAATACCGCCCCCGGGAAATTGGCTCTTCGGCGCCGAAAATCAGGGACAGTACGGAACCGTCCGTATAACGGATCCTCACCGCCACTTCGGGATCATCAAAACCATAAGGGGCTTTTTCGCCGTCCCCCTCCGATACCAGGCTTAGATACTCAAGTCTGGAGGATTCATCGAGGAGCAAAAAAAGATATTCGGCGTTCACCTCTTCCATGGGAAGATCCGCCAGTATAAAGCCGCCCTCCTCCTGCCATAGGGAAAATTCATCGTGGCGGTTTTTGATATGTATTTCTTCAATATCGCCGATGTCAAAGACAGCGAGGACCCCTCCCCCGGCAGGCGCCTCTTCCTTTCCGGGGCGAAAAAAATAGAGAAATCCCCCCAGGACAAGCAGCAATAGGAACAATAGGATCCATATCCGCCCTTTCATGCGTGTTTTCTCTTAATCCAAATCACCAGGCCCGCGGTTAGTATGGCGGCGGGAATCAGAAATATAAAGATCAGTCCCAGGATGTTCACGGTTAACCGGGGAAGATTAAGACCCCGGCCGGTAAAACTCTTGGGGCTTAGGGGGATTATATCCTGCCGTCCGGAAAGCCGGTTTAATACATTTACCAGGTATTCGGTATTGGCAAAGGCCGGATTGTCTACCGCCAGGGTATCCAGTATCCCCGCAGAACCGGCGGCCAACACACTGGAGATCCGGTCGGCCTTGCCGGTCTCCCGGTTGCTCACCGAATACTTGCAGAGTACTAGCGCCGGAAAGGGGCCCCGGATCACCGCATCATCGGCGGTAAAGGTCTCCGGGGCGTTTAAAGGACGAACCCCGGCGGAAGGGCCGAACTCCAGCAGCGATTTTGCCGAATAGTTATTCCGATAGTCAAAGAGAATCCGCAGGGGGTGGCTGACCGGCGCCAGCATCGGTTTGGAATTGGTCCTGAGCTGTCCCGAATACTCTTCCTCCGCATAATCCGTCATGGCGTAGAAGGGCTGGTAGTTGTATACCCGCATTTCGTCGGTTTCAAAAACCACCCCGTCTTCCACCAAGATCCCCCATTCACGGAGGAAGGCGGCGATCCCCTCAAGGGCGGGCTGGGAGGGATCGGCGCAGTAAAAGAGGGTCTTGCCGTAACTGTCGCCGTTGATGAGGAAGTCGTCCAGGAGTTCCAGTTCTTCGGCGGTAAAATCTTCTTTAGGCGCGATAATCAGGACCATGTCTGTTCCGGGATCTATCCCACCCCGCATCAGGTTCCACGGGGCGGTTTCGTAATTGTTTTTTTCAAGGATGGCGGCAAAATCATCCATGATATATTCGGCGTGGCCGGTGATAAAGACCGCCCGCAAGGGCTTGTCGCTGGTGACGCTCAGGATGGCGGTATAGATCGCCTCCTCCGCCCGGGAAGACACGATGGAAAGGTCTCCCTGCCGGCCCCGGGCATAGTTGAAGAGTTCCTCGGTTTTCACGAGAGAATATTTCCCGCCCTGGTCCCCCCCAAGGGCGACCAGGATGTCTCCGTGCTTCATAATAAGGCCAGGGTATGAGGAGGCGAATCCGGGATTCTTCACATAATCCATATACACCAGGGAAATGCGGGGACTGTTTTTCTCAAACTGTTTGAATACTTCGTTGGCCTGGGCGTTGTAAGAGGAGGTTCCGGCAAAGGTTTCTTCCTTGGCCAATACATAGATGACCACCTCTTTGGGCAAATTTTTGATATACCCCTCGGTCTGTGCCGAGAGTTTGAAGAGTTTCGCCCTGGTCAAATCAAAACTCAGGCCGGGAAACCGCTGTACCAGGAGCAGGAATACCGCATTGAGAAGGCCCACAAAGACCGCGGCGAAAAGAATCGATGCGGCCCCCCATCTGCCGAATTTACCGGGCCGGATGATCCGCGCCATGCTAGGCCCCCCGCCGTTTTTCAAACCGGGTCACGGTGAGGAACACAAAAAAAGCGGAGACGCTGATGAAATATACGATGTGGTCAATCCCCAGAATGCCCAGGGTGAAATATTCATACCGGGTGTTAAAGGAGAGGGCCTTCAATACCCCCGACAGGGAATTCGATAAGATCGCGGCAACACCGTCCAGCAGCATCAGCAGAAAGCCCACGCAGTAGCCGCCAATGGCGGCGATGATCTGGTTCTCCGTCAGGGCGGAGATAAAGAGCCCGATGGCAATAAGGGCGCTCCCCAGCAGGAAGAGTCCCGTAAAGTGGCCGATGATCACGGGCCACTCCGCTCGCCGGCCGCCTCCACCACCAGCGAAACCGCCAGGACGCCGCTCATGGCTAAAAGGTACACGCAGAGGGCCGCCAGGTATTTCCCGGTGATCACCGCGGCGCCGCTCAGGGGCGACATGAGGAAGATGAAGTCGGTCTTCATCTTGCGGTCCTCGCTTAAGAGCCGCATGGTCAGGATGGGGACAAGAAAGAGGGTGACGGTAAAGAGGGCGCCAAAGAGGAGCCTGAGATCGTTGGAATTGCCGTAGAGGTTGTAGTTGAAAAAAAAGAAACCCGTAAAAAGCCAATA
>JAITBO010000274.1 GCA_031283505.1 Treponema sp.
GGTGAACCAGGCATGGTTTGACGGTATGAAAAAAGAAATCGTAGATTATCCCAATATCACCATTCAAGGGTTCGATGGTAAATCCAGCGCGGAAAATCAGGTAAAAATAATGGATGAGATTATTACGCAAAAATACCATGGAATGATGTGAGGCTGTTCCAAAACTTCAGTTTTTGGAACAGCTTCCTTAGATTTGATGGAAAAAACGGGGTTTTGACCGGTTTTTCCAAGAGCCTGTTCCATCGAACCGGAGGTTCGCACCGTGCGCGTTTAGCGCACAGTCAATTAGTTTTGGAACAGGCTCAGCTGCCTTTTCATTTAATCATAAGTCATTTTAACTTGTCAAGTAAAAAAATATAATATTATAAAAAAAAATATACTAGGATATATCATTTAACGTCCGCCCCAAAACTAACCGGCAGGCTTTTAACGGCAGGCTTTTGCCTGAAATTCCTGAAGGTTTCGGGCGTTACTTCATACTGTAAGGGCGCTGCAGACGGCTAAACAAACGTCATACCCGCTTATAAAAACTCCATAAGCGGCTATACAAACGTTATAGCCGCTTATAAAAACTCCATAAGCGGCTATACAAACGTTATAGGCGCTTATAAAAACCCGATAAGCGGCTATACAAACGCTATACCCGCTTATAAAAACCCGACAAGCGCCTATACAAACGCTGTAGCCGCTTATAAAAACCCGATAAGCGGCTATAAAGATTCCGCAGCCGGCAAGGATATAATGGCTTATATCATTATTTGCTATTGACAAAAATAATATAATATTATAATCATGGTATAAACTGAAAACAGGGTGGCTTTTAGTATGAAGAAAGAAACGGCCCGTAAAAAAAGGTGGACAAAGGACGACTTCCAGTTTTCCCTTTTGGCCTTGCCAACCACCATTTGGTATATCCTTTTTTGTTATCTGCCTATGTTCGGCGTGGTTATCGCGTTTAAAGAGTACCGAATTACCGGGGGTTTCCTTAAAAGTATCGTTGAAAGCAAATGGGTAGGCTTACAGAATTTCAAATTTCTGTTCTCCGGCCCGGACATTTGGATGATTATCCGCAATACCCTGGCCTATAACGCGGTTATGATTGTACTGGGTACCCTGCTCACTATCACCCTGGCCCTGGTAGTCAGTGAGTTGTATAGTAAAGTTGCCGCAAAAGTGTATCAGACCGTCCTTTTTTTTCCCTATTTCCTGTCCTGGGTAGTGGTTTCCACCCTTGTCTGGGGATTTCTGAGTTATGATATGGGTATGGCGAATAATACCCTCGCCGAATGGGGTTTATCGACTCACCGCTGGTACATGGAACCGAAATTTTGGCCCGGTTTTCTGGTATTTATGAGCCAATGGAAAGGGGTCGGTTATGGTATGGTGGTTTACCTTGCCGCTATCACCGCCCAGGATAAATCTATATATGAGGCCGCAATAATCGACGGGGCTGCCAAATGGCAGCAAATATGGAAGATTACCCTGCCGCTTATGAAAACCATCATAGTTCTTATGTTTATTATGTCCGCAGGGCATATTTTCTATTCTGATTTCGGCTTGTTTTATCAGGTTCCCCGGGATTCCAATTCTCTCTATACAACCGTAACTACCCTGGATGTGTTTGTGTATAAGCAGCTCAAGAGTTCTACCACGGGTATGGCGGCGGCGGCGGCGTTTTTACAGGCGGTAACCGCCTGTTTTATGACGTTGTTGGTGAACTTTATCGTCAAAAAGGTCGATGAAGAATCGGCCATGATTTAGAGAAAAGGGGGATTTTCTTGAACAGAGGAACGCGAAACAATGTCCTTCGTTTTAGCCGGATAAGTCCGGCAGCGAATCTTGTATTCAATAGTATCGTGGCGGCCCTGGGCCTGATCTGTATTATCCCCATGCTGCTGGTGGTATCCATCTCTTTTTCCTCCGAGGACGCTTTGCGGGAATACGGTTATCGCCTGATTCCCCGCGCTTTTTCCCTGGAGGGATACAGTTACCTCTTCAAGCAGCGGACGACCATTCTTTCCGCCCTGGGAATGTCCGTACTGGTAACCGGGGCGGGTACGGTTCTTGGGGTAATACTCAACTCCCTCCTGGGCTATGTTCTGTCCCGGCGCGAATACAAACTGCAAAAATTTTTTGTATGGTTTGTCTTTATTCCCATGATATTTAACGGGGGCCTGGTCTCAAGTTACTTTATCGTCGCCCAGTTTTTACACATGAAGGACACGATATGGGTATTGATTGTGCCCCTGGCGGTTTCGTCCTACAATGTGATTCTTTGTAAAACCTTTTTCCGGGCAACCATCCCCGATTCCCTCATTGAGTCGGCAAAGATAGACGGGGCAAGCCAGTTGGCGATCTTTTTCAAAATCGTTTTTCCCCTGTCCCTGCCGGTACTGGCGACTATCGCTCTTTTCCTCAGCTTTGCCTACTGGAACGACTGGTTCACTTCCATGCTGTACATCGACAATCCGGGGCTTTTTACGCTCCAGGCGTATCTGAACCGCCTGTTGGCGGACATTAATTTTCTTGCCCAGAACGCCGCTCTGCTCGGTGTCTCCCAGGCCCAACTCCTGGCAAGTATGCCCAAGGAAGCCGCCCGGATGGCGATTGTGGTGGTGGCCGTGCTGCCCATTGCCTGCGCGTATCCTTTTTTTCAGCGGTACTTTGTTTCCGGCCTTACGGTGGGCGCGGTAAAAGGCTGATCATTATGACATACCGGGAGGCTCCGGGGCGTTATTCCGGAATCTTCCTAAGGAGGAAATGTATGAAAAAGCTGCTTGTTTGCGTGGCGGCAGCGCTTGTTTTCTGGGGATGTGCCGGAGAAGGCGGGTCATCCGGCGTACCGGTCCTTGTCTGGTGGCAGATAGGTTCCGCCCAAGGGGGGATAACCCAGGACCTCAAGATCATAAGCGATTATACCCAGGAAAAGATCGGGGTCCGTCTTGACATTAAACAAGCGGGGTGGGGGGATGCGGCCCAGCGGTTTACCACAATGATAAACGCAGGGGAGTATTACGATATTCTCTTTACCGATCTGACTTCCTACAACCGCTACGTAGCGCTGGGGGCTTTTGTGGACCTGACGGATCTTTTACCGGAACAGGCCCCTCAACTATGGAAGGCTATCCCCGATGTATTATGGGAGGGGGTCAAAATAAAAGGACATATATATTCCGTGCCAACCTATAAAGATTCTTCAAAAACCCTCTGTCATTTTTGGGATCATGAGGTGGTGGAAAAATACAACCTGGATATTAACGATACTTCCTGGGCCGGGCTTGACCGGGCCTTACGCACGATCAAAGCGGGGGAAGGGGAACGGTATTACCCCCTCAACCTGGCCCGGAGTACCAATAATTTCATCTTTGATTGCTACGATTCTCTGGCGGCGGATCTGCAACCTCTGGGGGTACGCCTGGACGATGGGGAGCGCCGGGTAGTCAACACCCTCCAACAGCCAGATGTACAGGAAGCCTTTAGATACCTTCATACATGGTACGAAGAGGGGATCATCAACCCCGATGCCAATATGATAGACGAAACTCCCAAATACCGGCCTTTTTTTATGGCTCAGGCGTGGCCGGCGGTAGCGGCTTCCTATGCGACATCTGCGGGAATCGCCCAATACGATGCGGTTCGTTTCTTCGGCCCTTCCTATTCAACGGATTCCATTCAGGGGTCCATGAACGCCGTCAACGCGAATTCCAAATACCGGAACGAAGCCGTAAAACTCCTGGAACTGGCGAATACGGATAAAAAGCTGCGGGATATGCTGGGGTATGGGATAGAAGGCAAGCATTTTACCTACGTTAACGGAGGATCGGCAATACACCGGGACCGGACCGATTGGCCTCTGATAAACTATCAGACGGGGAACTATTTTATCGAAACGCCGGAAGACACCGTTCCCTCCGGTTATTGGGAGGAGGTATGGCAGTTAAACGAACAGGCCACACCTTCGGTCATGCTGGGGTTTATACTGGACCTGGAACCGATTCGGAATGAGGTAATCAACTGCCGCAGTATATGGCTCAAATATTTCAACGATCTTAATACCGGAGCTTCCGACCCCGTGACGGTCCTGCCCCAAGTTATGGCGGCGCTAAAAAACGCCGGATTTGACAAGGTTTTTGCTGAGGCTCAACGACAGGTAGATGAGTATTTCCGGGAAAAGGGGGAATGATGCCCGCATGGCTGGATGACGCGGTTTTTTACGAAATTTACCCGCAATCGTTCTACGATTCCAATGGAGACGGTATTGGAGATATTCAGGGGATTATAGAGAAGCTGGATTACATTCAGGGCCTGGGGTGTAACGCCTTGTGGATCAACCCGTGTTTTGATTCACCCTTTAAAGACGCGGGATATGATGTCCGGAATTATACGCTGGCAGCCCCCCGGTACGGGACGAATGGCGATCTTTCGCGGCTGTTTACCGAAGCCCATACAAAGGGAATCCGGGTACTCCTGGACCTGGTTCCCGGCCATACCTCCGAGGAACATCCCTGGTTCAGGAAAAGCAGAGAACCCCTGCCCAATGAATACTGGAACCGGTATATTTGGACCGACCGGTGGGGGACCTGGGCAAGCGGTCTTAAAACGATCCTGGGCGAAGCGGACCGGAACGCTTCGTATATCGTCAACTTTTTCAAAAGCCAGCCGGCTTTAAATTTCGGCTTTTTTAAACCCGATCAGGTGTGGCAGCTTCCCATGGATCATCCCGATTGTATCGCTACACGGGAAGCCCTCAAGGACGTGATGCGGTTCTGGCTGGACCGGGGCTGCGACGGGTTCCGGGTGGATATGGCCTCCTCTCTGGTCAAGTTTGACGACCCGGAAAACACCGGGACCGCCGCAATCTGGAGAAATATACGGGCTATGCTGGACGCCGAATATCCGGAGGCGGCTGTCATCTCCGAGTGGAGTCATCCCCGCCGGGCTATCGGAGCGGGGTTTCATGCGGACTTCCTGCTGGCCTTTACCGACAATTCGGGGTATCAAAGCCTGTTCCGTAATTACGTCATGGACCCGGAAAACCGTATTGAGGGAGAGGATGCCAGCTTTTTCAAAAAAAACGGGGCGAAGGACATAGGCCGCTTTCTTGACGAATATCTCCCCCATTACGAGGCTGTCAAAGGCCGGGGCCATATCAGCCTGGTTACGGGGAATCACGATATACCCCGGCTGGCGCTGAATTTTTCACCCCGCGAGATGGCGCTTGCTTACGCTTTTATCTTTACCATGCCCGGAGTTCCCTTTTTATATTATGGTGACGAAATCGGTATGCGGTATCTAAACCTGTTGTCGAAAGAAGGGGGCTATCACCGAACCGGCTCCCGGACTCCTATGCAATGGACAAACGGCAGGAACAAGGGGTTTTCCTCCGCCCGGACGGATGAACTTTACCTGCCCGTAGACCCGGCTCCTGACGCCCCCACAGTGGAAGCCCAGGAAAAGGACCCCGCTTCCCTTCTTAATACGGTAAAGTCCCTGCTGGTTCTGCGCCGTACAGAGAAGGACCTGGGTTCAAGACCGAATCTTGAAATTCTGTATGCGAAACCGGGGGAAATGCCATTTATCTACCGCCGGGGTTCTCTGGTAATGGGTGTAAATCCTGATGAACAGCCGGTACAGGCCCCTATAGGGATCGAAGGGGGAAGGCCGGTGTATGCCCTGGGGTCGTGTACGTTGGAGCGAGGTGTCTGCCGGATGGCGGGACAAAGTTTTGGAATATGGAAAATCTAAGGAAAGGATCGTATGCTTATACCTAAAGTTGAAAGCCGAATTGAACAGCGTTTGGCGTTTCTTGAGCGAAATGCCTACCGGAAATGCGCGTCTCTTGATTTTGAGGTCTTTGAAACCCCGGAGACTTTCCGCGCCCCCCCGGAGCGGGCGGATTGGCGGAAAATAGAAAGCCCCGCTCCCTGGGGCAAACCCTGGCATTGCGCGTGGTTTCGTTCAACCTTCCGCTCTCCTAAAACCGGCGTTCCCCTTTTTTTAAGCGTACTGCCCAACGCCGATTCCCTGGTCTTTCTGGACGGCAAGCCAATCGGCGCTTTTAACCTGTTTCACAAGAAGCTGCGGATAGAGGCGGACGGCGCCGAACATACCCTTCATGTGGAATCCTATGCCGGACATCCCCACGGCGGCTGCGGTCCTTTCGAGGGGACCTCCATAATCGTTACCCTGGGCAAAACCCTGCCGGATTTCCCGAACGTTTTTGAGGGCGGCTGTCTTTTGGAGCGGCTCGAAACGGTATATTCCCTGTACTATGATGTAAAGGCCCTGTTTGAATTAGCAAAGGAACTTGACAACAACAGCCTTCGCAAAGCGCGGATACTGAAAGGGCTCTATGACGCCTTAATGGGTGTTCATTTCGCCGCCACTGGGGAAGAACTGGAACGGGAGGCCGCCGCAGCGAGGGAAAAAATTGCCCCGCTTTTGACGGCAAAAAACGGCGATACCGTGCCGGAGGTACATCTCATCGGGCACGCCCATATCGATCACGCATGGCTTTGGCATATCGGCGAGACCGAACGCAAGGCTGCCCGTACTTTTATCAACATGACCCGGTTCATTAAAGAGTATCCTGAGTTCATGTTTATCCAGACCCAGCCTTGTCAACTCGAAATCGTCAAACGGGAATATCCCGGTATATTCGCCGCGGTAAAAGAAGCGTATCAGGCGGGTAATTGGGAGCCGAACGGCGGTATGTGGGTGGAAGCGGATTGCAATATTCCATCGGGAGAGTCGCTGATCCGGCAATTCCTGGTGGGCAAACAGGCGAACAAAGAATTGTTTGGCGGCGAGGCGGAGGCGGACACTCTCTGGCTCCCCGATGTGTTTGGATACGCTGCGGCGCTTCCGCAGATTCTAAAAGGCTGCCGCATCAAATACTTTGTAACCAGCAAGATCAACTGGAACGATACTACCCGGTTCCCTTACGAAACCTTTATATGGCGGGGGATTGACGGTACGGGGATTTGCGCCCACTTCATCTCCGCCCGTTTGCAGGGTTACAACGGACGAGTGAATCCGGAAGGGCTTGCGGAAATATGGAAAGAAGTACAGCACAAAGAGATACAGGGGGAAGTGGTAAAATCCGTCGGCGAGGGGGACGGCGGGGGAGGAACGCTGCGCGCAGACCTTGAGATGGCCCGGCGTTTCGGAAACCTGGAAGGAGCGCCCAAAGCCGCATGGAAGAAGGTAAGCGCCGCGTTGGACCGTATTTTTGCCGAACCGGGCGAATTGCCCGAATGGAGGGGCGAACTCTACCTTGAACTTCACCGGGGGACCTATACGACCCAGGCCCGCACCAAGCGGAACAACCGCCGGCTTGAGTTCGCCCTGCGGAACACGGAATTCCTTTCCACCCTTGCGGCCCTGGAAGGCGGCGCGGAGTATCCCCGGGAACTCCTGCTTGCAAGCTGGAAAAAAGTCTTGACCTATCAATTCCATGACATTATTCCCGGCTCGTCAATCGGGCGGGTCTACGAAGAAGCGGAGGCGGATTCGGCGCGGACCCTTGCGGCCCTGGAAGAAAATAATGCCGGTATACGACGGTCTCTGCTTGCCGGATACGGCGGCGGCATACTCGTGGTGAACGATCTTTCCTGGGAACGGTCCGATCCGGTAACCCTTCCGTCCGTCCAAACCGGCGAAGGGGCTTCGGTACTTTCCGCAGACGGAAAAAGTTATCCCTTGCAGCGATATACGGATTTTGACGGGATGGAACAGGCCGTGTTTTCCCCGGCAGTACCCTCCCTGGGCTGGGAATGTTTTGGAACGAGTCCCGCAGCCGCCGGGGGGGAAGCATCGCCCTTTACATACCGGGAAGAAACCCTCGAAACGCCTTTCTACCGCATCGCCTTTGACAAGGCAGGCCGCATCACGAGCCTGACGGACCGGGAACAGGACCGGGAAATGGTTGCGCCGGGGGGCGTCTTTAACGCCCTCATCTCCGCCGAAGATGTGCCGGTCTTCTGGGACGCCTGGGACATTGACGCGGACTGGACACGTCATATCGTGCAGGAAACACGCCTTGAGTCCACGGAGATCGCCGCCTGGGGGCCGGTCTGTTTTCGTATCCGCAGAACCTATCGTATCGGAGCCGGTTCGGTTTTGGTACAAGATATGGTGTGCTACGCGGGGATCCGGCGGATCGATTTTGAGACAAAAGTGAACTGGAAAGAGCGGCGGCGGCTTCTGAAAGCGGAGTTTGACACGGCGATTGACGCGGCCCGGGTACGCTGCGAAGTGCAATACGGGCATCTTTTCCGCAACACCCATAAAAACCTGCCCCAGGATCGGGCGCAGTTCGAAATGTGCGCCCATAAGTGGATTTCCCTGGAGGAAGCGGAGGGAGGCGTCGCCCTGCTGAACGACTGCAAGTATGGATACGATGTCGCGGGCGGTTCCATGCGGATATCCCTGCTGCGCGCCCCAACCGCGCCGGATATGGAAGCGGATCAGGGGGAACACCGGTTTACCTATGCGATTCTGCCCTTCAGCGGCTCCTTTGAACGTGCGGGGGTAGTCCGTTCCGCGTATGAATTGAACGCACACGCCGCAGTGACCTGCGGCCCGGTTACGGAGACGGGAAAAGGAACGCGGCGGTCTTTTTGTTCGGTCTCAGGTGAATCGGTGATCATCGAAAGCATAAAAGCGCCGGAAGAAACCGGCGGGGACAGAAAAACCATTGTGCTTAGGCTGTACGAAAGCCTGGGCGGACGGACACGGACAACCCTGCGTTTCAACCGTGGGATCAGCGCCATATATGAAGCTGATATGCTGGAAAAAAAGGAACAAAAACTTCCCTTTACGGGGAACGAAACGTCCCTCGATTTCAAGCCCTTTGAAAT
>JAITBO010000043.1 GCA_031283505.1 Treponema sp.
AGGGCGCCCCCCCTCAATCAGGTACTGATCCATAACTACAACTTTACAAGAGTACCGGACTCAGGTCAATGTGACGCATACTCTCATGTAAAATCTGACCGAAGGGAAGGCGGAATCCCATGTAAAAAATCTGACCATGGAGGCCTAAACTATTATATCCGGTGGAACTATCCACGGAGGAAACATTAGACTTGTTCGATAACTCGGTTGGTTGTCTCACAAGTCTTGCGGTTTTTCAGGCTAAAGCCTTGCAAAACCGCGTTTTTTAGCGGAAGTTGTTTAGAAACTTCAGTTTCTAAACAACTCTATTGGAGTTATCCATAAGAAAGAACGAAAACCACTTATACGGGAGTTTGCCGTCCGTTACCGGGTCGTACAGACAAAAACCGCGAAATCGTGGGACACTTTCACGACCAAGCCTGGTTCTCTTTTGAAGCATCAGATCCCGGTCAAGGTATTCCGGCATCGGGATGAACAAAAGCCCGGTTTTTGTGAAACAGACACCATTTCACACGATAAGGTCTATGACCAGCCTGCCACTCCCTAAGAATGGCTGCTGGCAGGAGAAGATGTTTCAGCAAAAGTAAAGGAACGGCTGAAGGCGCGGAGGAAGTGGTTCAATATTGTCCGTCTCCAGGATGCGGAGGACAAGGCGGTTGACCAATAATTGCAAACTGCGAAAAGATACTGACAAGTAAAAAACATGATCAGAATTTTAACGTGAGATTTTTCTGGTTTTCGGTTAGATTTTTACGTGAGACTTCACGTATGGCGGTATAGATTTTCCAGAGCCAAAGAACTGTAAAAACCCGGCTGGGCCTGATACTGGCGCCTGCCGTGTGGTACGGGGTGGGAGCTGGCAGACCAGTATGCTGCCCCTGTGTTCGGCGTTTCGGAACAGCGACCACACCCCGGCGTCTAGGGCCGTCGGCATTGGCTTCCGGGTGGTACGCGGGTCCCGGTAGAGGCCTCTGAGTTCCGGAAGGGCCGGGCAAAGTAACAGCATGGAAAACGAAGGGGCCTTTCAGCGGCTCTGTGATATTGTGGCGCGCCTTCGGTCCTCCGGCGGCTATTCCGTTTAAAAAATCCATGATGCCAGCTTCGCTGTGGTTTCCGGCATATAGCAAGAACTGTGCCAACAAGTACCGTCCATTGAAAAATATTTATATGCGCCGATCCTGCCAGGATTGCTTATAATCCCGAAAATACATTATAGTAAAAAATGGAAATATATAATGAGTGATCCTATGCCGCCGCCACCTAAAACAGTACAGGACATCGTTTTTGGGGCCATACTTGTCATCCTTTTTATCCTCGTTTGCCGCCTCTTTGCGCCCTTTTTTACCGTTCTCCTCTGGTCCATCCTGTTCTATGTGCTGGCCACGCCCATCTATCAAAAAGTAACCAAAAACATGAATTTTTCCACTCACCGGGGAAAAATTCTTAAAAACATTCTGGCCGCTTTATTTTCTTTAGGAACCATTATCCTCATCCTCATTCCTCTGTCCTTTGTAGTCTTCCAGTTTTTCAGGCAAATTATGGAGCTGATCCGGCAGGCCAGGGAATTTTTTATCTCCAAACCAGGAGCGGTTGACGATGCGCTGGAATACATCTCGGATTTAGTGCGGGACCTGACTTCCGGCATGATCCTTATCCGGCCCGATGAAATCCAGCGGCGCATTGTACAGATCCTCAGCGCCAGCCTTCAACATTTGCTCCAGATAAGCAGTACCGTGGCCCGGGACGTGGGTTCCTTTTTGGTGGGTATGGTCTTCATGATCTTCTGCCTCTTTTTCTATTATATGGACGGCGCCTATCTTTCCCGGCTTGTCCTGCATATCATTCCCATTAGGAAAGAATATATCACCGCCCTGGTGGGAAAATTCAAGGAAATCACCAGAAACCTCTTTTTGGGGTACATCATGGTGGGCCTCGTACAGGCGGTCCTGGCCTACATTGTTTTTACGGTTTTTCAGGTCCGGGGTAGTTTGGTCTTTGCCGGTTTGGTTCTGGTTTGTTCCTTTATTCCCATGTTCGGCGCCGGTCTGGTGTGGTTCCCTCTGGGGTTGATCCGTATTTTGGGTGGGAACATAGCCGGAGGCGTTGTCTTTTTGATTGTTTCCGGTATTTTCATTTCTACTCTGGATAATTTTCTGCGCCCCCTGTTTTTGCAGCACCGGATACAGCTCCATCCCCTGTTTATCTTTGTATCCATTCTGGGGGGGGTGACCGTTTTCGGCTTTAATGGTCTGGTTTTGGGCCCCATGCTGGTTATCCTGTTTCTGACGGTACTGGACCTGTTCCTTACCGAGCATGATATAAATCTGAATTAGGAGCATACATGAACGCGATTGTTACCGTGGTCGGCGTGGACAAAGTCGGTATTATAGCCAGGGTCAGCGCTTTTTTGGTCGAAAGGAACATCAACATTGAGGATATAAGCCAGACCATCTTGTCGGGAAATTTCGTGATGATGATGATGGTAAGTCTCTCCGGGAGTACGAAGCCTCTGGAAGAAGTAAAGGAAGAACTCGCCCTGATGGGTAAATCCATGGGCGTTTCCATCAGCGTCATGCACGAGCAGGTCTTCAGCGCCATGCACCGTATCTAAATTCTAATTCTCCTAAAGGCAGGCGTCATGCTGTTTACCCCTTTTGAAATCAAAGAAACTGTGGATATGTTTTTGCGGTATAAGCTCGATATCCGCGCCATCACCCTTGGGGTGTCCCTCCTGGACTGTATTGCAGCGACGGGAATCGAGACTCGCCGGCGCATCAGGGAGAAGCTTTTAAGAGTCGCCGGTTCCCTTGTCTCCGTGGGACGGGATATAGAAATCGAATACGGCATTCCCATCATCAACAAGCGCATCTCCGTCACCCCCATCGCCCTGGCAGCCGGTTCCTCTGGCGACAGGGACTACACCCCCTACGCCCAAACCCTGGACGAAGCTGCCCGGGAACTGGGTGTGGACTTTGTAGGTGGCTTTTCCGCCCTGGTCCAAAAGGGTTTCTCCCAGGGGGACAGGCGCCTGATGGATTCTATTCCCCATGCCCTGGCTGTCACCGAACGGGTCTGCGCGTCGATCAATGTGGCCAGCACCAAAAGCGGCATCAACATGGATGCCGTCCGCCGCATGGGGGAGGTGATCAAAGCCACTGCGGAAGAGACCGCTTCCAGGGACGGCCTGGGCTGCGCCAAGCTCGTAGTGCTTTGCAACGCACCGGAGGACAACCCCTTTATGGCCGGCGCCTTTCACGGGCCGGGGGAAGGGGAAAGCTGCCTTAACGTGGGGGTCTCCGGTCCGGGGGTGGTGAAGGCCGCCCTGGAATCCCACAAAACCGCCCCCTTTGACGAACTTGCGGACATCATCAAGAAGACTGCCTTTAAGATTACCCGTATGGGCCAGCTTGTGGGTATGGAAGCCGCCAAACGTCTGGGCGTACCCTTCGGAATCCTGGATCTTTCCCTGGCCCCGACCCCTGCCGTCGGGGATTCGGTGGCCCGTATCCTGGAGGTCATGGGTCTTGAGTCGGCGGGGACCCACGGTACTACCGCGGCCCTGGCCATGCTTACGGACATGATCAAGAAGGGGGGCGTCATGGCCTCCACCCATGTGGGGGGCTTTTCCGGGGCCTTTATCCCAGTCTCCGAAGACGAGGGGATGGTAAACGCGGTCAAGACCGGTTCCATCTGCCTGGACAAGTTGGAAGCCATGACCTCCGTCTGTTCCGTCGGCCTGGACATGATAGCCCTGCCCGGAGACACTCCGGCTTCCACAATTTCGGCCATCATTGCCGATGAGATGGCTATAGGCATGGTGAACAACAAGACCACTGCGGTTCGGGTAATCCCGGCGCCGGGGAAGAAGGCCGGAGACTGGGCGGAGTTCGGCGGCCTGTTGGGGGGCACTCCCGTCATGGCGGTAAATCCCGCCGGAAGCGGCGATTTTATTGCCCGGGGCGGACGTATCCCCGCGCCCATTCATAGTTTTAGAAACTAGAAGAATTCGTGTTTTGTACCTTTGCAAAACAATTGAGTTCCTGTATAATTGAGTCATTAGAGGAGGCAATAATGGCTGATGGTGTTGTTTATGTTGACGCGGCAGAGGGTCAAAAGCGGGTAATGAATAATGCCAAGCTTTATCACAGATTGCTGGCAAAATTCAGAGCCGAGAATAATTTGAATGAGCTTGTCGCTGCCGTGAATGCCGGAGAATATGAGAAAGCTCAAGCTGCGGCTCATACTATAAAGGGGATTGCCGCGAATTTATCCCTTTCTGAACTCTACAAACAGTCGTTGGCTGTGGAGACTCAGATCAAAGCTAAGGCGGTGGAGCCCGGCGCCATGGAGACTCTGTCCGCCTGTTTTGTCTCGACTCTGGAAGCTATTGATAAGGTATTAGTCCAAGATGCCTGAAACCGGCAATAAACAGCCAACTGTCCTGGTAGTTGACGATGTTGAAATGAACATCATGATTCTCGAAGAGATCTTAAAGGACAGTTATAATATTATCACTGCCGGTAACGGGGTCGAAGCGCTGGATGTTTTGCGGAAGGCCGAGATTCTCCCTAAGATTATCCTTCTGGATGTTTTCATGCCCGAGATGAACGGATACCAGATGCTGGAAATCATCAAGGCTGACGACACTCTTAAACGGATTCCGGTTATTTTCATCACCACATCGGATTCCGAAAGCGAGGCTCTTTCCGCCGGCGCGGTTGATTTTATCAGCAAGCCCTTCCTGCCGGAAATCGTCAAACTCCGGGTTAAGAACCAAATTGAACTCAAAAATTACAGTGACAGCCTGGAAGAGATGGTGGCGGAAAAAACCGCCGAGGCCACCGCCATTCTGGACAGCGCCCTGCAAGGCCTGGCCAACGTCATTGAACACCGGGATCTTGAATCGGGGAGCCACGTTAACCGCACCCAGTTATACTGCAAAGCCCTGATTGATTATCTTTTGGAATCAGGTTCCGTTTATGCCGAGGAACTTAAAATCATGGGGCCCGATGTGATCGTCAAGGCCATGGCCCTCCACGATGTCGGCAAGATAGCCATTCCTGACCGCATCCTCCTTAAACCCGGCAAACTGGAGCCGGACGAATTCGAGATCATGAAGACCCATACCACCAGGGGCAAGGAGATCATCGGAGAGTTGGGTAATGTGAACGATTCCGTTTATCTCAAGCATTGCGAAGACATCTGCTACAGCCACCACGAGCGCTTTGACGGCAAAGGCTATCCTCAGGGCCTCAAGGGGGCGGATATTCCCCTTTCCGCCCGTATCGCTTCCCTGGCGGATGTCTACGACGCTCTGGTCTGCGCCAGGGTTTACAAAGCCGCCTTTCCCTACGGCGAAGCCATACGCATCATCCAGGAGGGCCGGGGCACCCAATTCGACCCGATTCTTACCGATGCGGTTGTTGCGATTCAGGATCAATTCCGGACCATCGCGGAGTACAACCAGAAGTAAAACCTGGTTTATTTACAATTTCTCTGGAGGTGGCGGGAGTCGAACCCGCGTCCTAATACGCGAAATACAAGCGTCTACAGGTTTAACCGTGCGTTATAGTTGTCGGGACAGGTTTGGCTGCGCGGCCTGCGGCCCGTCCGTATTCCGGGAAAATCTCGTCACACCCGGTCCGGAACCCGGGACGGAAACTAAGTTTCCTTAGACCAGCCTCGATTGCGACGGAAATTCGGCCCCTCAAGGCGGCGGAGCCGGTTTCCGCGTTCCGCTGATTAAGCAGCGAGAGCGTAACTGTCGTAGTTGGCAGTTAATTGTTTGCAGAATCAGGAGGTCTGCACTCCACCTGCGGCCTGCACCCCGAACCGTACCAGTCGAAACCGGTACACCCCCGGACAGTCTGTTATTCAGTATACACCTAAACAGGTTTCCCCGTCAATGGGCCGCGTTGCCTCATTGAAAAAGTAACCCAAAAGAACCCTTGCCTCATTTTGAAAATGTTACCAAAATCAAGGCAGACTATCCGGAGCTAATAGTTCCCGATGGTCAAAATGGGGGTATC
>JAITBO010000135.1 GCA_031283505.1 Treponema sp.
GTAATGCTCTCCGTAGTAGTCTACGCGCTGTTCACTTCGTTACATTTCATGTTTTCACCTCATACGTTGCGGCGGCTTCCTTTTGCCTATGCCGATTCTAAACGGCAAAGGGTTCCGGCCTTGTTCCGTCCACTGCACCCCATCCCTAAGTAAACGCACATGGACTTTAGTCCGATAACTCCCTCCCCTCCTCAATAAAGTCCAAAAATGGATTCTCGAAGCCCTTCCGAATGTCCTATCCTCCCTCCCCTTCCCCCTTTTGGGCATCGACAGCGATAACGGCTCCGAGTTTATCAACCGATCCCTCCTTTCCTGGTGCGATACCAACCGCATCACCTTTACCTGTACCAGACCCTACAAGAAAAACGATAACTGTTTGCGGGCCTTTGGTCCGAGTGGAACAAAAAAATCTCAAGTGCATCCGGGATTATGTCGGCTACTCCCGCTTCGACACTCCTGCGGAACTCCAGGCCCTGGCCGCCGTCTATCGCTCCCTGTGCCCCCTCCGTGTTGCGCCACGTTAAATTTAACCATGGCTTCCTGTTCCGCGATGCGGAAGTACCGGCACACCGTGGGCGGATTAAGCAGGCTGTCAACAGCTCGGTCCATCTTCACTTTCTGCTCCACTAAATCCGTTGCGTTTTTTAAGGCAAGGGCAGCCATCTTGACCCACCGTTCCTCGAGTCTGTCCTCAAAGGGCTGTTCCAAAAGCCGTTGAAAGGGTGTTTTCCCCTGGTCATAGGTTCTTTTTTTTGCCCCGACCCGTTCGCACTTGATTTGTTTCATGCAGGGATAATACAGGTTGAGCAGGGGATTGTAGGCGTCATAGACGGCTTGTAAGGCGGCTACCCCGCCGCCCCCTGATAGCGGAAATAGCCAACAATCTTGCGGACGGTGGCGTAATTTTTCTGTTCGACTCGGACCAGAGGTCCGCAAGCAATTGTCATTTTTGTGGGTGGGGCGGCTCCGGGAGAAGGCAACACCGTGGCGTTGACACCAGAGGTCGACCGGCCTATTGATGAATTGTTGCCGGTGTCGGAATGGATGCCCTTCAGCCCCATGGGAAGGGCGGTAAAAGCCTTGTCCAGGGCCTAGAGGACCCAGGTTGAAGCCTTGTTCAAGAGGGCGAAATGAATGGTCCAGCCGGTTTTCACGTCGGTCATGGTCAAGGTGTAACATCGGAAACGAAGTTTCCGCACTCCCCGGAAGGATTACCGCCGTCATGTTGGACGAGGTCGATTTGGAAGAAGCCGGAAATCATGGCGACATATTGGAGCCAGGTGACGATAGGGATGGCGCGGGCAGGCTTGGTACCCATGATACCTTTCTACATTTTGGTTTATCACGGATTTTTTTGGGGGGTCTAGTTTTTAACGTGTTGACAGTGGGAAGCTTCCCCCTCTCCGTACTGCCCGCTTGTTTCGCCTTCGACAAGCAGATCCTTTTCTCCCGACGACAGGGCTTTAAGGATGCGCCGTTTTACCGCGCCGGATCCGCCGGTGAAGGCGGCGATGCGTTCCCGCATATCCCGGCGTTTGGAGTTGATTCCGTAGGGGCAGGTACAGGCTGCTTTGAGTATGTTTTTTTCTTCGGCGCAGGCGATGATCTGCCGTTCTTCCGCATAAGCCAGGGGCCGGATAAGGCTGACGGGGTATTTCCGGTAAGTGAGGAACATAGGCATGGCGGAGAGTTTGCCTGCGGCGGTCATGTTCATAAAGAAGGTTTCGATGATGTCGTCCAGGTGGTGTCCCAGGGCTATCTTGTTAAAGCCCCTTGCGACGGCATAGCGCAGCAATTCTGTCCGCCTTTGGGTGGAACACCAGTAGCAGTTCATCTTTTCCCCTTTCTTGAGCCGGCCTATGACGGGGACATAGAGGTCCCTGAAGGGAACGCCCCATTCGGCCAGGCGTCCGGCAAGGGCGGACTTTTTGCAGCAGGCGCAGAAATCGGTGGAAATGTGAAGGGCTTCCAGGGTGTAGTCTCCCCGGATGGCGGGCCGCAGGGCGGAGAGGGCCCAAGCCATGACGGTGGAGTCCTTTCCGCCCGACGCGGCGATAAGAACCCTGTCCCCAGCGGTGATGAGGTTCCGTTCCAGGACGGCTTTGGCGATGAGCTTCCATACCACCACGCTTGCCCCGGCCCGGCGCAAAAAACGGTCAGCCATGGACGGAGGCCCCGGAACCGGCGGCTGTCCGGCTGTACACGTCCCGAACCACCAGGCTCGCCAGGATCATCCCCGCGACGGAGGTTACCGTCACGGCGCTGCCGTTGATCACCTTTTTGGAACTGCACCATTCGACCGGCGCGCCGCTCTCGCCGAGGTTCCGGGGAGGACACAAACACCGGGGGGCGCCGCAGGAGACCGGGATGCCTGAACACCGAGGGAGGCGCTCGTCGCTGTAGACCACGGTCAAAGGCCCGCCGAAGCCCCGTTTCCGCAGGCCCGCGCGTACCAGCCGCGCCAGGGGGCAGCCCCGGGTTTCCCAAAGGTCTGCGGTTTTAAGCCTGGCGGGGTCAAGTTTTTGGGCCATCCCCATGGAGGAATAGACGACCTTTCCGGCATTTACCGCGTATTCGATGAGGTCCAGCTTGTTGGTAAGGCTGTCTATGGCATCTATGACGTAGTCCGCGTCTTCTATCCCAAAGGAAGGGGCGGTCTCTCCGGAGAACACTTCGGAGACGGCGGTAACCCGGCAGCGGGGGTTTATCTCCAGGAGCCGTTCCTTCAGAGCTTCCGCCTTCAGCCGTCCCACGGTGGCGGAGGTGGCCTGGACCTGGCGGTTGATGTTGGTGACGCAGACGGAGTCGGAGTCCACGATGCCGACGGCGCCCACAGCGGACCGTACCAGGGCTTCGGCGCACCAGCTCCCCACGCCTCCCACGCCAAAGACGAGGACCCGGGTCCTTTCCAGGGCGTCCAAGGCTTCAGGACCGATGATGAGGGCCAGACGCTGGAAAAGAGGGTTTACCGTCATATTACGGGTATTGTACTTATTATTGAGGGCCTGTCAATTCTCCGCATTGCCTCACGTCAAAACCTTACCATAAGCCCGATACACTTAGAGCTTATCCGGAAATAAGGCCGGGATGAACCGGGATCAGATTTCTCCAAACAATAACCGCACAGGCAAACTCTACCAATGCCCGGTAGTTCTGTGCCTTCTTC
>JAITBO010000200.1 GCA_031283505.1 Treponema sp.
CTCGGCAATTCATCCCATCTTAGCCTCAGCGCTTTCTTCTGGATAATTGGTACATTATCCAAGCTGAAAGCTGACCGCCTAAAGACGGTGGTTTTAAACCTGGCACATGGAAAATAAAATACGCGCACGCCGTACTTGCCGTGCCGGATGTACTCCTTATCAAGGTACTAGTATATATTATTATGATAGATCGCTTAATTAAGAATTGTCAAATGAAATTTTGTAACTATTCAGCCAGCGAAAACTAAAAAAGCGGCAAATTTTCGTCAAATTTAATGAAACAAGGCCAAAATGGGGATGGCCCAGAGGTTCCCCAGGTGACGCAAAATGCCCGCAGCCCCCCTGGAGTTATACACCGTTGGAGATCGCTACCATCTTTTTGACGATATAGGCCCCGGTCCTGATGGTATTCCGCCAGTCCGAGTCGTCCTTGGAAAAGACCGTAAGGTTCTGCCGGGACAGGGCCATGGCCCAGGCTTCGACGGTTTCCTCGGCGTCGGCTGGACGCAGGACCCGCACATTGGGGATGGCCCGGAGGCTCGCCAGATGTTCGACGGGCTGATGGGTAGGGCCGTCTTCCCCCACAAAGATGAAGTCGTGGGTCAGGACATAGATGACCGGCTGTCTCATCAGGGCGGAAAGCCGCAGGGCCGACCGCAGGTAATCGGCAAAGACCATGAAAGTGGCGCAGAAGGCCCGCAGCCCCCCGTGGAGTTATATGCCGTTGGAGATCGCTGCCATGGCGAATTCCCGTATGCCAAAGTGGATGTACCGGCCCTCCCGGTTTGCGGCGGAATAGGGCGTTCCGGGGAGACCCACGGCGTTGGGGCCTTTGAGGTCGGCGGAACCGCCGGTCAGGAAGGGATTGGCTGCCGCCAGGGCCGTCAGGGCTTTGTTCCCCGCTGTCCTGGTGGCGATTTTTTCCCCCGCCTGGAACACCGGAAGCCCGACGGAGAGCGCCTTGTTAGCGTAAAAACAATCCCATTCCTTACGCTTGCCGGGGTTTTCCGTGGACCACGCCTCGAATTCGGCCTCCCACTCCTTCCGCGCCTTGTTCCATTCTTGCCGTTTCCCGGCAAAATACTCCGCCGCTTCCGGGGCGATATAAAAGTCGCCGGGGATGCCCAGGGCGGCTTTTGCGGCGGCCAGTTCTTCGGCCCCCAGAGGCGCGCCGTGTACATCGGAGGTATTCTGCTTCTTAGGCGCCCCTTTCCCGATAATCGACGCAAGGACGATAAGGCCGGGCTTGCCGGCCTTGGCCTTGGCCTTGGCGGTGAGCCTTGCGATTTCCTCAAAGTCGTACATAGAACCCCGGAGGACCTGCCAGCCGTAAGCCTCGTACCGCCTGGCCGTGTCTTCGGTAAAGGCGAGATCCGTACCGCCGTCTATCGTTATCTTGTTGGAGTCGTAGTAGGCGATAAGTTTTCCCAGTTTAAGGTGCCCCGCCAGGGAAGCGGCCTCCCCGGAGACCCCCTCCTGGAGACAGCCGTCACCGGCCAGGACAAAGGTATAATGGTCAACAATTTTTCGCTTGTCCGTGTTGAACCGGGCGGCCAGCATGGTTTCGGCAATGGCAAAACCCGCAGCCATGGCTATACCCTGTCCCAGGGGACCCGATGTCGCCTCTACGCTCCAGATAAGACCGTATTCGGGATGGCCCGCGCAGGGAGAACCTGTCTGGTGGAAATTCCTGATGCCTTCCGTGGTAACATCCGCGTACCCTGCAAGGTTAAGGATTGAATACAGAAACATGGAGCCGTGCCCCGCCGAAAGGATGAACCGGTCCCGGTTCGCCCAGCCAGGCGCCGAAGGATCATGATGAAGAATCTCACCGTAGAGGATGGCTCCCAACTCAGCCGCTCCCAGGGGAAGTCCCGGATGACCGGAATTGGCCTTTTGAATCGCGTCCATAGACAAAGCTCGGATACTTAACGCGGTTTTTTCCAGCGCCTTGATGTTCATTTCCACCTCCTTTCGTAAGGTTTATAATAACATACGGGCGCGGTTTAGCCTATTACCCCTATAAGGCCAGTAACAATTAAATGAGACTGACCGGGTTTTGAAACACCTTAAATATTACAAGAAGGAACCGCCTGTTCGCGTGTAAGCGCCCGTCGTTCTTGTATATTGAGCCCCGTGGGTGCCCTCGGTCCATGATTTTAGCGAGGTAGTGTCTTGGGCTAGGGTAAGATTTTGATGTGAGGAATTCGTTCCACCAGGGTAAGATTTAACGTGAGGCGATACGGACACTTCAATATTTTTTCCCAATACTCTATAATGGAAACTGGAGTTGGAAGGATGACGGGAAAATTTTTATTGAATTTTGTCAATTCTCCCGAGGGAGAAAAACTCTTTGTCCCCCTTTACGGACATAACGGCGTCGAACAGGCAAAACGCCGTTACGCGGGCCTTGTTGAGGGTATGTTGAAATTCGCCGATAAGCCCGCCCAGGGGTCCATAGGCTTTTCCAGGGATACGCCTGTCCGGGATTTTCCCGAAACCGCCGGGGACCTCCGGCTCTTTACCGCCCCCGGCCGTACCGAACTGGGGGGGAACCATACAGACCATAACCAGGGGAAAGTCCTGGCTGCTTCCATCCAGTTGGACGAAGCCGCCGCCGCCGCTCCCCGGAAGGACGGAATCGTCATCTTCCGTTCCGCGGGTTATCCCGATGTTGTTGTTGATCTGCAAGATCGCGGGGCTTCCGGGGCGCTTGCCCCCGTCCCCGAAGAAAAGGAAACCACCGAGGCCTTGATCCGGGGAATCGCCGCGGAATTTGAACGCCGGGGGACCGCCGTCCGGGGTTTCACCGCCAACGCCGAATCCCAGGTGTTTCCCGGATCGGGGCTTTCGTCTTCCGCCACTGTAGAAGTTCTTATCGGCAGCATCTTCGACAACCTCTATGGCGAAGGAAAACGTTCCGCTTTGGAACTGGCCCAGATAGGCCAAAAAGCGGAAAATGTCTTTTTCGGCAAACCGTCGGGGCTGATGGATCAGGCGGCCTGCGCTTCCGGCGGGGCGGTGGCCATTGATTTCCGGAACCTCGACGATCCCCAGGTCACCAATATCGCCTTTGATCCCGCTTCCGCCGGGTATGCCCTGTGCGTAGTGGACACCAGGGGGAGCCACGCCGATCTAACCGAGGATTACGCCGGTATTCCACGGGAGATGAAGGCGGCGGCCCAATTTTTCGGGAAAGCGGTGCTTCGGGAACTGGACTGGAAAACGGTTCTGTCCCGGGCGGGGGAAATACGGAAAGTCCTGGGAGACCGGGCGCTGCTTCGTGCCCGGCATTTCTTCTACGAAAACCGGCGGGTTGACATCATGTTGAACGTTCTGAAAAAAACAAATTCCGCAGTGGATCCCCGGGAAAAACAGGGATACTTTGGCCGGTTTCTTGCCCTGGTCAATGAATCGGGAGATTCTTCCTGGGAACTGCTTCAGAACATCTTCGCCCCCCATAAACCCCGTGAACAAGGTATAGCCTTGGCCCTGACGGTTACCCGTGACTTTATCGCGGGGAACGGCGCCTGCCGGGTCCACGGGGGTGGTTTTGCCGGGACCATTCAAGCCTACATCCCCCTCAACGACGTGCCGGCTTACCGGGATACAATGGAAGCCGTCTTTGGTCCCGGTGCGGTGACGGAACTCCGCATCCGTCCCGTAGGGGCGGTGGAACTGAAACTCTAGGATACCTTCATGCATGAAGATGCCGTCCGGCTTGACTCGATTCGTGAGGCCTTCGCCTACCAGAACCGCTTTGCCGGTTCCATCATGGTATTTAAAATAGATTTCCCGGTCACCGAGGACCCGGCCTTCCCTCTCCTGATGCGTGACCTGGCCCTTCTGGCAAAATCTTCTTTCCGGGTAGTAATTGTACTCGGTGCAAAGGAACGGATAGACGCGGTACTCAAAGAATACGGCATTGTGTCGGAGTACGCCGGGGAAAACAGAATTACTACCGGCGCGGCTATCCCTTTTGTGGAAATGGCCGCCTTCCATGTGGCGACCCGTTTCATTACGGGTCTCTCCGCAGATCGGGTGGACGCGGTGATAGGCAACTTCGTCCGCGCCAGGGGTCTTGGCGTGATAAACGGTGCGGACATGGAGCATACGGGCCG
>JAITBO010000223.1 GCA_031283505.1 Treponema sp.
TATGTACTCGCCTATTACAGCCGGGGCAATGCGTATAGGGAAAAAAAGGATTATGACCGGGCGATAGAGGACTACAACGCCGCCCTGCGGATCGATACTAATAATGCCCCCGTCAAGAGCAATCTTGTCGCCGCCTATTACAACCGGGGCAATGCGTATTACAACAAAGAGGATTATGACCGGGCGATTGCAGACTACACCGCTGTCCTGCGGATCGACCCAAATTATGCCGCCGCCTATAACAACCGGGGCCTTGCGTATTACAACAAAAATGACTATGACCATGCGCTCGAGGACTACAACAAAGCTATCGGTCTGAAGCCCTCCGCTTCCAGGTATTACAACCGGGGCAATGTGTATTACAACAAAGAGGATTATGACCGGGCGATTGCAGACTACACCGCTGCCCTGCGGATCGACCCAAATTATGCCGCCGCCTATTACAGACGGGGCAATGCGTATTATATGAAAGCAGACTACCAACGGGCCATAGCGGATTATACGCAGGCACTTAAACTGAACCCGAATCACGCTGATGCTAAGAAATGGCTTGAAGAAGCCAGAAAGCGGGTAAGGTAGGGAAAGGGTATTAGACCGCCCCGTATGGGAGCGGATTTATGTATGGCGGCGAGGAAGGCCGCAAAGGTACTGAAAATGGAATATCCTAATGAGTTGTATCGTCGTTTTGATTCTTATTCCGCAACTATATTTTTTAATGCATACGGTTATGCGTGTGTTCAAGTAGATAGTGATGTATCTATATCAGACGCTGATAGATTAAGTCCACGAAAGATACCTCCTTATTCGTTATTTGACAACTTGTTGATGAAAGTTCAAAAAGCGACCTGTCTGTATTGGCCGTATAAGCGTACACTGAATGATTTAAATACAAAACATAAAGAAGCGCTGGGTTTTCATATCTTATGCGAAGACGAAGTGAGAATGAAAATAGATGAGAGTAATCCGTGAACACAGCAGGGGCGCCATGCGTCTTTTTTGAGCGCCTTAGAAAGCCGCAGCTTAAAGGCCTCGCTGTATCGTACCACCTCTCTCATCTTTCGATTCCTCATGTGTCAACTTTAAACCAGGACGCGCCAAACGCCGTAGCCCCCCGGACCTCTTCCCCATCTCAGCCGCTCATACCACTCCCGCAACTTCTCGCTACAGCTCAGCACATGGTTCAGCGGTTACATAGCAAGGCCGCCGACAGCTTCCTCCCCATCTTGTTCGTTCCTCGTCACCGGAACTACCCGTGGTAGGTGTTTCCAATGATAACCTCCACTATACCGGATAACCGTATGTTTTTATCATAACATCGCATTTCCGCCTTGCCGTTCAGGCCCCTTTCCCGCATAATGGCGGCTATGATGAGGTGCGGCAGGAGGGAAAAGATGCGTATGTGCGGCAGGCAAACAGGATTGGCGGTTCTTTTTGGATTTCTGTTTCTTTGTTCCCGGCCGGTGTACGCGCAGACCGTGCCGGCCGGAGGCTTGACCGAAGTCTTTGCGGGTATCCTCTCCATCATCGGCAGATCCAAAAATTGGCAGGAAGAAGGAGGGCAAAATCTGGACGGCTCCCTCAAGTGGGAATATATCGAAGGGGAAGAAACGTATTTGCGGCGCATGTCCTTTAAAGGTTTCCGTTACTATGTCGTAATGGAAACAAAAAAGCGCATTGTCGCCCTGTCGGGGGTTTTGGAACTGGATGGTGCCGGCGGGTTTCTCAACGGCGGCGTTACCGTAAAGGGTATCCCGGCGGTATCTTCACTGGATTTTGCCGGGTATTCTGATTATGGGGACGGAACGGTGAAGGTGAACGGCTCTCCCTATGACAACGATGCTATTGAGGAGATCTTTCGGGACGCTGAGGTTCTTTTAAAGAACAGGAATGTCATCAGCGAGGAAACCGAAGCGGTTGCCATGTTCGGGCTCATATTTGCTTCAGTGCTGGAAACGGATCTGCTTGAACGCCTGGGGCACATGTCTTTTGACTCAAGCGATGTTATTCCTCCGGGTATTACCGGTTCCAATCCCCAGGGAACCGTCAAAATGACAACACAAAAGGATGCCTTTGAAATAGTGTGTGCCGCTTATAAACCCGGAAGGATTACCTTTGGCAGTCCTGTTCTTGACGGACAATTCGTCATGGGTTTGTCGGTCAGGAATCCTGAGGAAGTCAGCTTTGACGGCGCCATAACGATAAAGAACATGCCCTTTGTTTCGTCTATGGGCTTTGACGCATGCGTGTTAAACAACGAGTCCGATGGTAGTAGCAGTTCAGGCTCAGTCATCATTAACGGGACCAGGTACGACTTTCAGAGGTTAGTCAAATCTGCCAACGCTATTGATGTACCCTTCGCAGAAAGATAGCCGCCGTCTTCTCCTGGTTTAACGGCGATGCGCTTTCCGATGCCCTCGCGGAGCAACGCCATAATCCCCCAGCCTCTTCCCCCGCATAGCCTGACACCCTTTTGCCCTTTATCCGCTAAAGCCCGCTGGGGCGGGGCGGCAATTCCCTCCGCGAGCGGCTCTGGAATTCCCCGCCGGAGGAGACCGGTCGCCGGGCTCCGCAGGCACTCTACAGGCAGCTCACGGAGGGAATTGCCGCCCCTCCCCTGCGGGTCTTAGCCAAACAGCGCAAAATGCCGTCAGGTGTTGCTTTTGAAGGATAGGCCGGTGGGAGTCATGGCCAGGCCGCCGGTGGAATTCTCTTTAATGATAACGGGCAGGGCGTTGCCGATCTGTTTCATGGCCCACACCACTTCGTCAAAGGGAATAACGCTTTCAACCCCGGACAGGGTTAAATCCACGGCCATAAGGGCGTTAACCGCCACAAAGGCGTTCCGCTTTACGCAGGGAACTTCCACAAGGCCCGCCACCGGATCACAGGCCAGACCCAGAGAATTTTTGAGGGACAGGGCGGCGGCGGAAAAACATTGATCCAGGGAGAGCCCCTCCAGCCAGGAGAGGGCGCAGGCCGCCATCGCGCCGGCGGCCCCGCACTCGGCCTGGCAGCCCCCTTCGGATCCGGCCAGGGTCGCCTCCTGGGCTATCAATATGCCCGCCAGGCTTGCAACCAGGAAGGCCGCCCGTAAGTTTTGGTCATAGGGCGGCGCCCATGGTTCGATTTCCCCTATTTCAGGGCCTTCCCCGTCCCGGATGCCGCCCCGGCGCAGATCCCACCATGCCCAGATTGCTCCGGGGACTATGCCGCTGGAACCCGCGGTGGGAAAAGAGACGATCCTTCCGCCGCAGGCGTTTACTTCATTAATGGCCAGGGCGTAGGCGGCGGCCCGTCTGAAAAGGCCGTCCCGGACGAGGACCCGCTTTGCCCCGGCAAAGGCCGCGGCGGCGCCCCGGGTAAGGCCGGACCGGGAACGCTGCGGCATCCTGAGGCCCTTCACCAGGGCCTGGCGGGTTACCTCGATCCGCCGGTCCAGCTCTACAACAACCGCTTCACCGGAATTCCCGGTGATAAAGGACTCCCGTTTAAGCGCGTAATCAGGGGGAGCGATCTTTTCCGAGCTTAAAATCTCCCGCAATTCCGCAAAGTTATGGAATCTGAATTTCATACATCCCCCACCGAAGGAATATAAAGCACCCGGTAAACAGCGGGAAGCCCTTCAAGCCGTTTCCCGAGGGCCTGGGGAATCTTTCCGTCCGCTTCCACCACCAGGAGGGCCTCGTCTCCCTTCTCCCTGCGGCGGCTTGAAGTTCCGGCTATGTTGATTCCGGCTTCGGCCAGGATCTGGGAAACCTCGGCAATAACGCCGATTTCGTCATGATGAAGCACCAGCAGCGCTTCCAGTTCCCCCGAAAGATTAACTTCAAAACCGTCAATCTCATCGATCCTGATTGAACCCCCTCCTATGCTGGCGGCTCTGACGGAAAGACGCTGCCCCGCATCCCGGCCCAAAATTTCAATTATCATGGTATTGGGATGCCAGGAAGAAGGCAGATCCGTATATGCCTCTATTTCCACGGAGAAACCCTTCCCCTCCTGTTGGTATTGCTTCAGGAGTTCGTTCCCTCCGGAGATCCCCTCATCCTCAGGATGAATCCCAAGCAGGCCCGCCGTTGCGGCGTCTCCGGAGCCATGACCCTTCCAGGTGGAGGCCAGGGAGCCGTAAAACCGAATCCAGGCCTTTTCGGGGAGGGCGCCGAACATTTTGCGGGCCAAATAGCTGATCCTGGCGACGCCGGCGGTGTGAGAACTGGAAGGCCCTATCATCACCGGCCCAAATATTTCAAACAAAGGTACGTTTTCTTTCGGCATAAAAACCCCAAAAAGGCTTTCCGGAACTTTTTCAAAAGCCGCCTGAATTTTAGGAAAGTCTCTTTTATTATAATAGAAAAACCGGCGGCTGACACGGTTTCAAAAGCCAAAGTCTCTGGTTGCCATGCAACTTTTTTCATACCCGAGGGTCAAAATTCATAGATCATGCCGGTGTTTTTGGATATAGTGATAGTATCATTACGATCCAAAATGAGGAGTTACCGGTTATGGAAGAAATAAGGTCTTCGGATGCGGCCCAGATCATCATTGCGATAATCCCCATTGTGGGAATCGTCATGGGTTCGGTGGTGGTGTTTTTTTATCTTCTGTGGAACTACAAGCGCAGGGTCCTGATGATCCATACAGGACATTATGAGCGGTCTGATTTTGATCTTCTTTCTTTCAGCCTTCTGGCCGGGTTGCTGCTGGGCAGTGTGGGGGTAACTTTAACCGTATTTTTGGCCATAGCGCAGGGAACCAAGTATGGCCTTTTGGGAGGGCTCATTCCCCTCTCGATTGGCATTGGTTTGTTGGCCTATTACGGAATAAAACGCCTCGACAAACGTGCATGATGACAGAGGGGGAGACGGACGATCAAAGGATCGTCGCCGGTATCGTCTCAGGACAAAAGGAGCTGTTCCGAATTCTGGTACATCGGCACGAACAGGCGGTATATGGAATGGGATTGAGTTTTTTTCGGAATACCGAAGACGCCGCGGATTTTACCCAAGAGGTATTTCTTAAAGCCTATCATAGTTTATCCAACTTTGAGGGACGGTCGCGGTTTTCGACCTGGCTGTATAAAATTGCCTATAATACCGCCTTAAACGGAATAAGCAGACGGAAAGAGTATCGCAGCCTGGCGGAGGGGGAATTGATTCCAGACCGGTATACCCCGGAACATGCCATGCTGCAGGCCGCAACAAAGGAAGCGGTCATTGATGCGGTAAAGGAGCTTCCCGATAAATACCGGATCTGTGTGGACCTGTTCTTTTTTTACGACCGGTCCTACCAGGAAATAGAAGTTATCACCGGATACCCGATTAATACGATAAAATCTCATGTATTCCGGGCAAAAAAACTGCTTCGTCAAAAACTTGCGGCCTATTCGGAAGGGGGTTAAGATGCTTTGCCATGATGTTATGGAAAAAATAATGGAATTCGACGGCGATAAAATACCCCTGCTGCTCCGTTTCAAAATAGCCCTGCACCTTCTGGTGTGCGGCCGTTGTTCCCTGGAAATAACCCGGTACGAAGCGGCCCGGAATCTTCTAAAAAGTGATTTTTTCCCCCCCGCCCCGGGGCTTGAAGGGATTATCATGGAAAAAATCTACCGGGAAGATCCCGACGATCTGGCGGAAACCACCGGCGAAATTTCCCTCCGGGGTTGGGTGATCACCGGGGTCATCGTGATTTTTTCCCTGTCCAGCTCTTTTTTAGGCATTAATTTCGGAAAAATCGCCGCCCGGGAGGGTTCCTCCTTCTTACTGCCCCTGGGGCTCACCATCGGTACCATCGTAAGCGCCTACGGGGCGTTGTTTATCGGCAGCCACCTGAAAGAATTTTCCGATAGGTTCCGGCTCCGCTAGGGTTCTGACAAAAACCCTGAAGCCGGGACACGTTGCGCTTTGTTTTGTCAGGATCCTAGTACATAAAAAGGGAAAAAAACCTTGCAAGATATGAACTTTCATTCGAAATCCATATTTTTGTTCGTATCTGTTCGTTCGTGGTTCTTCCTTCCTTCGTGCGCCTTGGTGGTTAATTTCTCTTTCGCTATGTAATTTTTACAAGGTAAGCGCCGGAGTTTCGTAAAAATTATGGTTAAGCGTTGACAATACCGCCCCGGAGGCATAAGCTAATTATATGAATATTTCCACATATACGGTAAAACCGAAGCTTCCCCTTCCGTTAAAGCCCTTGGAAGAGATTGCCCGAAATCTTTGGCTTTCATGGAATTTTGATGCGGTCCAGCTTTTTATCCGCTTGGATTATGATGTCTGGCTTCAATCTTCGCAGAGTCCTGTCCGTACCTTAGGCATGGTAAGCCAGGAACGGCTTGCGGAAATGGCAAAGGATGATTCATACCTGGCCGCTTTAAATGAGGTTTATCATCGTTTTCTCCGGTATAAAAAAGGTGATACCTGGTATCGGGGAACCCGGCGGGATGTGGTGGCATATTTTTCCATGGAATACGGCATGGACGTTTCTTTCCCCATCTATTCCGGGGGTCTGGGAATGCTTTCCGGGGATCACATGAAGACCTCCTCCGATATGGGCCTGCCCCTGGTGGGGATCGGACTCCTCTACCGGCAGGGATATTTCCGGCAGTACCTGAACGCCGATGGGTTCCAGCAGGAGACCTACCCTGAAAACGACTGGTACAACATGCCGGTGGAACGGAAAACCAACAAAAGCGGGGAACCCATCAAGATCACCGTGGATCTGGCGGGCAGACAGGCGGTAGCTCAGATATGGGAAGTGAAGGTAGGCCGAAGTTCCCTCTACCTTCTGGATACCAATATTGATGAAAATCCCCAGGACATCCGGAATGTTACCGCCACCCTCTACGGCGGGGACAAAGAAACCCGGATTCAGCAGGAGATCCTCCTGGGAATCGGCGGTATCCGGGCCCTCCGGGCTCTGGGGATCAACCCCGCGGCAACCCACATGAACGAGGGTCATTCGGCCTTTTTGGGGCTTGAACGGATCCGGGAGATCATGTCCGAAAAAAACTTCACCTTTGAAGAGGCCAAAGAAGCGTTGTGGCCCACCAATATTTTTACCACCCATACGCCGGTCCCCGCGGGGAACGAGCGGTTTGATGTGGCCCTGATGGAGAAGTATTTCAGTACCTGGCCCCAGGTCCTGGGGATAAACTGGAAGGAATTCATCAGCCTGGGCAGGGAGCGGCCCTATGATGATAGTGAACCCTACTGTATGACCATCCTGGCCCTAAAACTCGCCGCCTATGCCAACGGGGTTTCCCGGCTCCACGGGGCGGTTTCCCGGGAAATGTGGAAGGGCCTCTGGCCGGGCCTCCCCCTGGTTGAGATCCCCATCGGCCATGTTACCAACGGGGTACACCCCCGGACCTGGGTTTCCAACAATATGTCCGATCTCCTGAACCGGTATTTCGGCCCCCATTTTGAGGAGGAACCCACGGACCTGGCCATCTGGAACCGGATGGACCGGATCTCCGATGAGGAATTGTGGCGCACCCATGAACGCCGCCGGGAGCGGCTGGTGGCCTTTGCCCGGGACCGGATCCGGCAGAACCTCAAGCGGAACGGCGCGGTGGAGCGCCGGATCCAGCAGGCCGAAGACGCCCTTTCCCC
>JAITBO010000275.1 GCA_031283505.1 Treponema sp.
CCATAATGTAGACACATTATGGACAGACTACCTTAAAATCTGCATTTTCGTAACCTTTAGGTGAGAAAATGCAAGGTCTGTCCACAAAGTAACCGACTTTGTGGACAGACACTAATTAAAGAAAGGGTAAATGTATGGACGAAAGAAAAAGAACAATCAGGGAATACGAAGACAGAAAGCAGGAAGAACTGGACTCTATAGAAGAAATGCTGGAAAATCTGGGCGCTTCTCTTCTGTCCCGTCCGGAACAGAACGATAATGCGGACTACCGGCGGCTTACCAAGGATATTGATGATTCCGGGGTGTATATCGCCGCTATTGAGGGGGATATTGCCAGGCTCAAGACGCTGGAAGATGAAATCCAGCGGAAAGACCAGGAAAGCGCGGTCTGGACCAAAGACCTGTCAAATCTCTTTACCCGCCTGGGAGCATCGGTTTTGGAAGAAAGCATTCTGAACGGGGGCGATTGTATTGATGCGGTTAAGCCCTATCAGAACCAGGCGGAAACCCTGTATTCCAAGGTTAAATCCCTGGAAGATCGGCTGGAACAGCTTGAAGCTCGAAGCGACGGCAACGTTTTTATCTGGATAGGTAAAAATACCCAGGGAATGGTACTCCGTTCCTTTTTGGGGAAGAGCCGGAACAGCCTTCAAAAGATTTTTACCGCAGCCGGAGAGAAATACTCCCAGGCTGTCTCCGCAGAGGCGGAAGACAGCGACGTCAGATCGCTTCTTGAGGAAATTGAAACTCTCAAACAGGAGTCGGCGGTTCTAGCGGACGATCTTGCCCGCCTTAAAGAAGAGTGCCGGCGTATAAACGATACCTTTAGCCCTGATGGGGGCCCGGCCAGGAAGATACAGGTCCTGGAACGGCATATCGCTCATTCCCGGGAGGAACTCCGGGGCGTATTCCGGCATTACGGCCACGAAATTGAGGCCGCTCCCCCCGAAGCCGTCCTTCCTCTGGAAGAGGCGGATGTCCAGCTTTTGGAAGATATTCGTAGAAGCAGAGAATCCATACGGAAATATGACCGGGAAATCGAAAAGCTTAGGGCTTCTCTTGCCATAGACGAGGAGAAGGCGGCCATTGTCAAGATGGAAAAGTCCATCAAAGACCACGAGACGCGGATCCGGGCAGGTGAGGAGGCTATAGCGGATCTTACCGTGCAGATCAAAGAAGCCAACTCCAGAATAGAAGAACTGGTCAAGATTCTGTAAGGCGGAAGGATTTTCAGGTTAACCTCGGAGTTTTTGGAAGTGGCCGAAAGGTGTTGAAAGCGATTATAATAGTATTAGCGATGGAGTAGTGATCTATAAAGTATGATGACCCTCAAACGAAACCATAGTTGGTGTAAAAGAAGGCCATGTCAAATGCTTTCCTGGGATTCTATAGTTTCTCCGAAAAACAACAAGTCCTCCGAAATTTCCGTTTCTCCCGATGTCTCAGCCGACAATTGTTCCCCTCTATTCACCGTCGCTATCCGGTCATAGCTTATCCCCAGCCCTCTTATCCTCTCCCTCAGCTTTTGGGCCCTTTTCAGCTCCTCTTTTCCTCATACAGCGAACCTTCGGTTCGATGCTACGATTTCCCCACTTCCTCTGTGACAGGCGTATATAAGCCGCACTTTGTTCTTTTTTTCCCACATACGTCCAAAACTTCTCTTTTTCTAAACAATCATAGTGCGTCTTTTTCGATTTGGTCGATTTGAGCGCTTTTAAGACCTTGGTAATACTGATTTTCAGTACGGTACTGATGTCCCGAATGCCTATTCCCCGAACCAGCATGATTTTTATCAACCCATGAAAGGGTTCCCCGAAGAGTAATAGGTTATCGGGACGGTCAGTTTAAACTAAATCCGCTCATGCGGGACGAGAAAGGCTGTAATATTCAAAAAGACGAGGCTTAAACCTTTCCTGGCCGGGTAAAATCACTCTTCCATACTGGGACTGACAGTAACGGACCCGGTCAATACCTTAGCGGCAATGGTAATATCCGCTTCATCGCCGAATGTCCGCCGTATGGAAGAACTTAGGGCGCTGATTGGGGGACCTCCATCAGGAGGCGTAACCGTGACCATACCGCTTTGGGCTTCCGCATTCAGCTTATAGGACAGGTCCGGCGGTGTGGCTATAGTGATGTTGCCGGTGGTGAGGGTGCAGGAAAAATCGTCCATGACATCCCTCAGACCGACATCAATAGTACCGGCCTGGGTAACGATGCTTCCGCCGCCGGTTAGTTCCTGTATCGCAATGGGACCGCTTAGGGCTTCAATCGAAAGTATACCCAGGGCCTCCCCGATTTCGATGCGTCCGCTGGTATGACGCACATTGATCTCCGCCCCGGCAAGTTTTTCTACAAGGAAAGAACCGGATGACACGGAAATGTTTATCCGCTCGGCGGACACCCGTTTGAGTTCCAGATCCCCATTGGTAATCGTAATATCCACCTGCCAGCCGCTGTCCAGATTCGTTTCAGAACGGATTGTGCCGCCGTCTGCCGTAAGCCGGAAAATACCCCGGTACGAAGCGGGGATATACACCTCTATACGCCCATCAGTCCGGGACGGCATGAGCCGGGTAGTACTTTCAATGGTAACTTCAAACCCGGAATTAACATCAGAATTGACGATTGATGTAACAGGACGGGTATCCACAGCTTCTTTTTTATTCTGCTTCCGGCTGGCATCCCGGTATTCTTTTACTACCACGCTGTCATTTTCACTTTCAAGAAGTATAAGGAGTTCGGCCCGGCTTGTGATGGTAAGGGTTTCCACTTTATCCATGGGAATGGTTTGCATATTAATCAGGGTCTCTTTCCCGGCCTCCTGAGCAAAAACCGTTGCCGCGATGGGGAAAAAGATCAACATGAGAGAAAACAACGGACGCTTATGCATATCCTTCATAAGCCGATCCTTACTGATTTCGCAACGATTTTGAAAATCATCTATCATCCCCTTAATATTATTCCCAAATATTACTCTAAATAGTGTCTGTCCATAATGTAGACACATTATGGACAGACTACCTTAAAATTTGCATTTTCGTAACCTTTAGGTGAGAAAATGCAAGGTCTGTCCACAAAGTAACCGACTTTGTAGACAGACACTAAATACTGTAGCATAAAGGACCGGAATATGCAAACAAAAGGCTTACTCCGGCAGGGCATCGGCGTTTACTCTCAATCTTCGAAAAGTTACCGGATTTTACGAATTATAACCGCAGAGTACACAGAGTTTCACGGTAACCGTTCATGGGGTCTGTCTATATATAGCGTACCTAGTATCCAATACCGCTATATGTAGCGTATATTGCAATTCTGATTCTTATTTGTACACTATATGTAGTGTATATAAAGATAAAATGGCCACATATATGGTGGCGTGAACGGTTACGTTTCACGGAGTTTTGGCTATAAATCCGGTTTTCTCCTGTTTTCTCTGTGTAACTCCGTGCCCTCAGTGGTTAAATTTCTTCAAAATTCCACTAATTTGACGGCATTTACTCGGTAAAAAAGTAAACGCCGATGCCCAGACCCGGGGGTTTATGCTATTGCAGAGCCGATAGGGTATATGCCAGGGCCCGGTGTCCCCGCCGTTTCAGGTCTCCGAGCCGGGTAAAGCCCGGGGGCTTTACCCGGTCGAAGTCCGCTGCCTGCAGGGCGGGAAGGGATATGAGGAGGATGCCCTGGGGAAGGAGCAGCCTCCGGACCGCCGCCCAGGAGGCTGCGGCCCTCCCGGCGCCGGGCACGATCTCCGGGAAGGTCGCAATCAGGCCGAAGGGCCCGCCCCCGGCTGCTGCCAGGCGCTCCTCCCCCAGGACCAGGTCCGCAGCGGGGACGATCCGGGGGGGCTCCTTCCCGCCGTTCCCCAGAAAGTTATGCCGGGAAGCCCCCAGGGCGAGGATGTTTCTGCCGGAAAAGACCCAGGGGCGGTCTTCCCCCAGGCGGCGGGCAAGCCATACCGGAAAGTGGCCCTGGTCCGGCTCGTGGACCAGCAGGGGAATCCGGCCCGCCCTTCCCCCGGGCCGGGGGTCGTCCCGGAGCCGCAGGCGGCTTGCCAGGGCCGCGGCGATCTTGACGGCGATGGAGGGGCTGTCAAAATCCGCGGCCCCCTGTACGGCGTCCAGGGAATAGGGAAGGCCCTCCAGGGTATAGTCCCCCCGGCCCCTCATATAGGCGGGGTATTCCGCCAGAAGATCCGCCTCCTCCGTGATGGGGCCAGCCCCGTCCCCTCCGGCGGGGGGAACGGGGCTGGCTTCCGCCGGGGTGCCGTAGGCAAAGACCGTATGATCCGTCCCCTCCTCCGCAAGGAGGAGGGGACAGCGGGCTTCGGCGATCCATGAACGGAACAGCCTGGACAGGGGCTTTACCGCCACCAGGAGGACCCTTCCGCCGTTCTTGAGCAGGGAGGCCCCCCGGCCCACAAAGTCCCGGAGTACCGGCATCCCCGCCTTGGCGGGGATGTTGGAGAGGATCAGGTCCCAGCGCTTTTCCCGGGGGCCGGCCAGGAGGGGTTCCGTTCGGGCCTCCAGAACGGAAGGGGGAATGCGGTTTTTCCGGGCGT
>JAITBO010000283.1 GCA_031283505.1 Treponema sp.
CGTGCGATACTCGCCTATGAGCCCAAATCGAGCAGCCTGTTTTGTCATGTACAGTATGAACTAAGTATAAAAATTTTACAGTTATTCCAGTTGTTTGTCAACAATTTTTTATATATAAGGAAGCCGCTGCCGTGGGGGCGGCCCTCTTATACATCCGCCCGTTCATAAAGCAGTTGCAGCAGTAAAGATACCTTCGGCTCTAGTCCAGGGATGTTTCTATTCCGTAACATTATGCAGCCATCGGCCAGATTTAAGACGCCAGAAACCTAAGACCGTTTTAAAGAAGTCCTCACTACAGACGCAGAGATAGAGCAGCCATACCGGGGCATGGAAGATAAAGCTTGCGGCGGCAGCGACGGGCAGGGTAATCAGCCACATAAAAATCAGATCGTATATGGCACAAAAAACGGTGTCCCCGCCGGCCCGGCAGATCCCCACCACCATGCTCATATTAAAAGACCTGAAAGGGTAGGTTAAGCAGAGGACGATAAACATGGATGCCGTATAGGCGAGTACCTGGGGGTTTACATTAAAAATTAGAGGCATAAGTCTGGACAGGGAGAATAGAATGATCGCCGCACCGGCGCCTAAAAGGGTGTTAAAAACAGCTATACGATCAGCATAATCCCGGGCGGTTTTTTCTTCCCCCTCGCCGATCTTTTTCCCGATAAGCACTCCTATCCCGTTTCCAAGGCCGATGAAAATTATCCAGGTCAGCTGGGAGAAGGTGCTGGTAATATTAAATGCGGCGATAGCATCGGTGTTCGTACGGGCAAAGATGATGTTCTGAAAGGTTACTCCCATGGACCAGAGGGTTTCATTAAGAATCACCGGGAATGTAATCCGAAAAAAACGCGCGATAAAGCCGCCGGAAAAGTTTGTAAGCTCCCGAAGATTTCCCGCCGGAGCATAACCTTTTAGATAACTAATGGTTACAAGAATTATCGTTTCGCTGAACCTGGAAATTACGGTTGCCCGGGCAGCACCGGTCACTCCCATGGCAGGGAAAGGCTCCGCACCGAAGATGAAAAAATAATTCAGGGTGATATTTATAGACAGCGCTATTACGGTGGTAACCATGGCAAGCCGCACTTTTTCTATCGAACGGAGGGTAATGATGAAGGCAAAACTTATTCCGAAAGGGATAAAGCAGGGCGCCAAATTTTTGAGATAACTGGTTCCAACCTCAATAACCGCAGGGTCCCGGGTATAGATGCCGATAATTTTTTCCGGCGTCAGCAGAATAAAAACGGTAAAAATAAGGGCTACCGAACAGTTAAGGATAATACAGAACCCGGTATTTTTTCTGATACCCTGAATGTCCTTTTTGCCCCAGAATTGGGCGGTAAAAATTGCACCCCCGGAACAGATGCCAAAAAGGATGATGCTGAAAAAAAAGAAAACCTGATTTCCCAATCCTACGGCGGCAATCTCTATGGTTCCAAGCCTTCCAATCATCACCGTATCAATCATGTTCACAAAGGAATTAACCAGATTCTGCAGCATGATGGGAACCGCGATAGTGAAGAGGGTTTTATAGAACTGTTTATCACTGAATAATTCCCGAAATCGCATAGTATCCCTATTGTGGGCTATAATTCTTCCCAACGCTGCCGGATATGTCTGGCAGTTTCTTCCGGACTTTGGTCTTTTTCAAATAGAGCGTATATCTGGTCCCGGACTATGGCTTCAAATTCGTCAACCCTGGGAACCCCGATAAATTCCCGGACAGTCTCTCCGGCAGTATACATATCGTAAGCCTTGGTATAGAGGGGGTCCTCGTTGATGAAATCTATTGGAGTGCTCCGACTTCCCGGTACCGCGTGGGCTTTTTCGGCAATGAAGGCGCCCCGTTCCAGGAGAAAGGACAGGAAAGCCCAGGCTTTATCCTTATGCTCTGTGCTCCGGGGTATACCAAGGTACCAACTGGTTAACCCCAGGGAGGGGTTCCCTCCAAAGGATGGTTCGCCGGGTACGGAGGTGATCCCAAAAGCGGATTCCCCCATGCGTTCACGCAGGATATGGATATCCGCCACGGAGGAGATCATCATGGCGGTGCGCCCCTGGATAAAAGCTTCCCGTTTATCAGCATCTGTTTTAGAAAAAGTTCCGGGGAGGAGAAACCCCTCCTGCCGCAGTTGTTTCAAAAAAGCCAGGATACCGGTAATGGCCCGGGCGGAAAAATCCGGACGGCCTTCCTGAGTCATAGACAGGCCCGAAGCCAATATCCAGGAAAAAAAGTCCCGGTATATACCCTGGGGATTTTCCGGGCTTAGAGCCAGGACCATGGCGTACTGCCCTGCGGATCTATCCGTAACAGTGCGGGCATAAGTGAGTATCTCCGCCCGGCTTTTTGGAGGCCGGTCAAAGCCGGCGGATTGAAGCAATTCAATATTATAGTAGAGAGGGCTTGTAAAAGAAATCAGATGGCGGCCCCATTTTTCGTAGTCTTGATCCGGAACAGTGGAGTATCCCTGGGATGGGTCGTCGGGGGGATTGTAGGTATCCAAAGGTTCAAGGAAATCCTGCCGGATCATATCCTCAAACCAAAAAGGATCCAAGCCGAGGATATCCGATTCCAATGGAAAGTCTTCACTTGATCTGAGAGCACTCAGGATTTCTGTATAGGACCGGTTGTCCAGTTGGACTATAACGCCAGGGTTTAGAGTTTCAAATTCCGTTTTCAGTACCGAAAGTGTTTCTGCTTCCATTTCATCCTGCCACCATTGGGTAAAGACCAGGGTTGTATTTTTCGGCTGCACCAGGGGTATTTTTTTTGTCAGCCGTGCAAAGAGAAAACCCACGGCCAGTAAACTCAATGCCAGGACCAGTAGTATCAGGTCGAATTTTTTGATATCAAATACTTTATTCATGTATAGTTCCTTTCTATGAGGCCCGCTATTTCCCGGCCTATATCCCAGGAAGTTTTTCCTTCGACAGTAATGGTGAGGGCGGCAAATTCCTTGTAGGCTGCTCCCCGGCGTTCATGAAGGGCAGCGTGGGTTTCCCGGGGATTTTCGGTTTTGAGAAAGGGGGGCAATTCCCCGGTTTTTTCTGCATCTGCGCTGATCCGCTCCCAGGCCGTATCCGCGCTTACCTCAAGATAGATCACTACCGGCGCTGTTCCCGGATAATTTCCCCGCCCCAATAGTTCCAGCGCATCTGGATTGTCGATAAGCCCTCCCCCGGCTGCAACAACCCTGAGAGGACAGCCGACAGCTTGCGGGAGAAGACTTGCCAGTGCCTGGACTTCCGCCTGCCGAAATACTCCGGAACCCTCCTTGTAAAGGGTCCGGGAGCTTTTCCCGGTTTGTTGTTCTATCAGTTCATCCAAATCGATAAACCCGGCCCCCAGGATATCCGCCAGGACCCGGCCCGCGCTGGTCTTGCCCGAATGTTTTGGCCCGGTTATGAGAATTATCCCCAGCATATAGACTCTACCATACAGAATAAATTACTATTAAGCTATAGTTATGAATGGGCTGTGGATACTTCTGTTGTTAATTTTTATCTCCGCCTTGCCGGTTCTAGCCGTTTTAATATGGATACATGTACGCCGTTTTCCCATTAAGTTGCTGTGGTTTCTTCTGGCCCTTTTAGGAGGCGCCTTTTCCCTGGGGATCGCCGCAATCCTGCAAAGTTTATTTCCCAAGACCGATGAGGTTGCTATAGGTGTACTTCTGTTTAAAATCTTTATCCAGATAGCTCTGACAGAAGAAATCAGCCGCCTTGGGGTTTTTTTCCTTCTTTTCGGTCTTTTTCGTCGTTTTAGTAAAAATACGGAAGCCTATGTTCCCGCTTTTTGCGCTATCACAGGACTAATCGCAGGTCTGGGCTTTGCGGTGATAGAAACCGCCATGTATGGGGTAGGGAATTTCAGCATCGCCCTGGTCCGGGCAGTCACCGCCGCTCCCCTGCACGGCGCCTGTGGTACCAGGATAGGTATGGCGGCATTTCATATCAAGGACGCTCCCGGCCTTGCGTTGATCCGTTTCCTCTACGTCGTTGGCATCCATGGCATGTATAATTTTATGATCCTACACCCGGGCATTCCCCTAGGTTTCCCCGTTCTTATCGCTTTTATCGCTCTTTTATCCTCGATTCAGCTAATTCGTTATTCAGGCGGTTGACCTTTTTTGTAGAAAATAGTATACTATCCAAATAATCTAACGCAGGATAGAGCAGTTGGCAGCTCGTCGGGCTCATAACCCGGAGGTCGTAGGTTCGAGTCCTACTCCTGCTAAAGCGTAAGTCCTTACAGGACAAAGAAATAGTTTAAGACTACCGGAAGAACCGGCGCCTTAACTCCAAAACCAGTGAGTGAGAGAGTGAGAAACCCTTTCACGGAGGAGGAGTGATGCGCCGGTATTATTTACACACCAGACATAACGGCGTCTTTTATGCGGAGCTTGTGGATCCCCAGGCGGGCCGGAAGCTTACCGCCCGGTCAACCGGCACGAAAAGCCGGGATGAAGCGCTGCTGAAAATAGCCGAATGGCTGAAAACCGGCATACCTACCGGGAGGGTACGAAAGCCCCGGACTTTGGAAGCGGCTGCGGGGATTGAAAACATCCTCCGGTCCATCCGAAAGACAGACCTTGATTCAGACGATGCCTTGCGGATTGTACAGGCATTAAAGGATCGGGGGCTGATCGACATAGCTGCCGTAAAGTCCGGCAAGGGGGCAGTCTCCTTTACGGAATTCCTTGAGGAGTTCTGGGACTATGAAGCCTCCCCTTATGTCCGGGAAAAGCGGGCGCACGGGCACAGCATAGGGAGGCGGCATTGTTATGAAAGCATGAGCCGTTTCACCCGCTATTGGGAACCGACATTCCGGGGCCGCCCCCTTAACAGCATAACCCGGCAGGAACTGAAGGATTTTTCCCTGGGGCTTGCCGAGGGCGGTCTTGCCCCGGCATCAATCAACAAGGTTATGGCGGTGGGTACAACCTGCCTGTCATGGGCTTTTCGGGAAGGGATGATACCGGCGGACCCGACCATTGGCCTGGTCAACTTTTCCGGTGAGGCGAAGAAGCGCGGCGTCTTGACGCCCATGGAGGTACAGGCCCTTTTTGCGGCCCCCTGGAAAGACAGGCGGGCCTATGTCGCTTCTCTCCTGGCCTGTACTACCGGCATGAGGAGCGGGGAAGTCCTGGCCCTCAAGCGGGGGGACATTGAGGAGCGGACTTTGAACGTCCGGCATTCGTGGAGTACATACGATGGCCTTAAGGTTCCTAAAAACGGAGAGGCCCGGCGTGTTCCCCTCCTGCCGGAAGTCCGGGGCCTATTGCTGGAACTGCTGGCGGAAAACCCCCATGGGCCGGAAGGGTTTATTTTCTACGGCAATCTGGCGGACAAGCCGGTGGACCGTTCGGTGCTGCTTGGCGGCCTGCATGATACCCTGGCCGTTATCGGGATAGACGCCGAGGCACGGGGGATTGTGTTTCATTCCTGGCGGCATTACTACGCTGCCCGGATGGCCGACCGCATGACCGCCGACCAGGTGAGCCGGATCACCGGGCATAAGAGCCGGGCGATATTCGATGAATACGCCGACCACATCACGGAGGAGAACCTTGAGGAAGTCGGCAGGGTAAGCGCCGAGGTATTCGGGAACGTCCTGCAATTCAGGAAGGGGGCCTAATATGGACACCCCGGAAGCGCCCCGGATAGGGAACCGCAGCGACGCCCTTGAGTTATTGGATCGGCTTATCGAGATCGCCAAGACTAGCGCCAAGGCAAACAAAGCCCTGGCCCTGGAAGCGTTAAAGGATGTGATAGAGCGGGAGGCGATATAAAAACCCTCCCACACGCACGAAAAAGGCCCTGGAAAGGGCCTGATTGCCCCGGACGTGGTTTCTTATGTCCGGGGCTTTTACAATGCAAAACCTTCGGGGGAGTGAGAAAGGGAAAGTGAGAAAATGGGGTTCTTTGATACGAATAACCATACTAATACCAATCATCTGAATTTCAGGTTTCCGAAAACAGATGAAATAGCGGATAAACTTAATGATTATATTACCCACAACAAAATGGACATGATCGAGACATTTATTCAGACCTTCAAATTCAGTAACAATGAAGCTATAAATGAATGGCTTTTTGATTATGGTGGGATTGAAGCTATAAGAAATTGGCGGAAATTTGATAAAAATGACGATATTGAGAAAGAAAATTTCCCGAATGCATATAGCTTCAAACGGGAATGTATTTATAATCTGGATAACTATGAGATAATAAATAATTTAACACCTGCGGAAAATGACAGTCAGCAGGACATCTTTCAGGAAGCCGAGATAATCTCCGTAGATATTCCTGATCCTCCGATAGAACGGATAGCCAATGCCGTTGAACAGATCAATAACAAGATACCGGAAGCAACACCAGAAAAAAATGTAAGTAATTTCAGTGAAATAACTGATGTAACCAAGCACCTAATACAAAAGGATATGGTTTATCTATCCGAGGGAAAAGTTATAACATTGAAAGGATTAAACCCTATAGCAAAGGAATGGGTTTGTTTTACAAACCAGCCAATAACAAAAGACTATATACAATCAACATTTCTAAATAAGAATAAACGATCTTACAGTAGTAATGCCTGTAGAGTAGCCGCAGCAGTCGCAAACAGAAATATCAGAAGTATATAGACATATACTTTTCCGGTGAATATATATACTTTTTTTTCAAAATGAAAAGCCAAGATTAACCTTTCCCTAACACCGCAAAACAGGCAAAACAGGGTTTTGCGCGGTCAAATGTTAGGGGAGATTTCCATTCATGGACCACATTCAGAAAGCGGCGCTCACGGTCGAGGAAGCCGCAGCCTTCACGGGCTTTTCAAAAAACTACCTGTACAAGCTCATTCACCTTAAAAAGATACCCCACTACAAGCCCATGCGGGGCCGGGTATTCTTCAGGCCAGCGGAATTGGAGGCTTTTCTCTTCAGGAACCGCCAGGGGGCGGACAATGAAGGGGGAAACCATGCCTAAAAAAGAACCCCTTCAAGGCGGGGAGCCTGTCCGGGGCGGCAACACCCCCAGCATAGTACAAGACGGATATTCCGGCAAGATTCCCATGGCGGCGATTACTGACCTGGAATGGGAAGCAGCAGGGATTATGCACGGAACGGCAACTCTCATACTCCATATCCGGGACAGCAAGCTGGCACGGTTCACAACCAGTCGGGAACGCTCACATATGGCGGAGGCCCCCCATGAATAACCGGAAGCAAAAAAACCGCCCGGCAGGGGCGGCGATAAAGACCGCTAAAAAAGCGGTAACAGTTAAATCAAGTATACCGGAAAGCGCCGTTTATACAAGCGCGGTATCGGCATTGAAAGCCGAGGCGGTACTGAACGGAAGCGCCCGCCTGACGGTTTTCTACACAGACGGCAAGGCTACAGGTTATACCACCGGGCATAGCAACAGCCGCAGGGCGGCGGGGGACGGCAATGGCAGCTAAAACAAACCCCGGAATGCCCTACGCCGATCACCGGATAGTTGAATATGAACGGTATCTTTTGGGATCCTATATTCTTGGCGCATCCATCGGCGAGGGCATTACCGAGAATGTCTTTTTGTCCGGGGCGCATAGGACCGTTTTTCCCGTGATCCGTGAACTGAAGACCCAAGGGCTTGACCTGGACATTATGATCCTGGTTTCAGAACTGGAAAAACGCGGTCTGCTGGATACGGCGGGCGGGGCCGCTTCTATTGCCGAATTAACAAACGGCGTTGTCAGTACCGTTAATACGGCGTTTTATGAAAACGAGGTTTTGACAGCCTTCAAGGGCCGGGCGGCATGGAAGGCAACAACCCTGGCAAAAGAAGCCCTGGAAAAGGGGGAAGCCCCGGACAAGGTAAATTCAACCCTGGCGGAGTCCATTGAAAAAATTACAGTATCCGGGGCGAATGTCGGGGACAATAACGGCTTGCTTTTTCGGGACTTACTTGCAAAGCAATTTCCTCCAGAGGATTGGTTTGTTGACGGCCTTATAACGACCGGCCTTACGGTTCTTACCGGAGCAAGCAAAATCGGCAAATCATGGACCGCCCTCCAACTGGTTACGGCATTGGATCAGGGTGGCTTCTTCCTGGGGACGCTTAAAGCCCGGAAGTGTGATGCCTTGTATTGCGCTCTGGAAGACACCCCAAAACGGATACAAAAGCGTATCAAAAAACAGGGCATTACAGCTTTTAACGGTTCCCGGCTTGAGACAAAGCGGCGTACCGTACAGGATCTACGCGCTTTCCTGAAAGCCAACCCGCAATACCGGGTAGTCATCATCGACACCTTTCAAAAGATGATGGGAATAAGCGATCTGAATGACTATGCCAAGACCGTGAACGGCATGAGCGCCTTAAAGGATATTGCGGATACTCTGAATATTGCGGTCATCGTAATTCATCATAACCGCAAGGGCGGCGACCTGGACGGCGATCACATGGAAAGCGCCCTGGGGAGTACCGGCATAAACGCCACAGCGGATACTACCCTGACCATGCGCCGGAAAAGGGGGATTGCCGAAGCGTCCCTGTCGGTAACGGGCCGGGACGTGGAAGATACTGCCTATACCCTTTCATGGGATAAGGACGTATGTACCTGGACGGTTACAGGCTCCGGAACCCTCAAGCCCGTATTATCGGAGGCCCAGCAGCAGATTGTTGATTTACTGGAAAGCGAAGATCGGAACTGGACAACCAGGGAGATAGAGGAACAGACGGGCATAAAAAAATATGATATTTCAAGACAAGCAGGGGAATTGGTAAGGAAAGGATTCATTGAAAAGCCCGTTTATGGACAATGGCGGGCTAAAATCCAGTTTGCAAGTTTGCATCTCTCTAAGGAAACGCAAACTTGCAAACTTCCCGATACCGGAACAACTGCCCCAGAGGCCCTTACCCGGAACCAAGCCGGGGCCGCCGTTATCCCCTTCCCGGAGGCAAACCCTGCCGAAACAACAGAGGGGGAACTTGAAATATGGTAAGACGGGATACCCCGGAGGGGCTTGTGAAATCCGCCATCCTTGACTATCTCCATGTCCGGGGCTTCTTTGCCTGGAATAACCCGACCGGGGCCGTGGAGGTCCGCCCCGGACAGTGGATGCGTTTTGGGAAGGTGGGAAGCGCCGATATAATGGGCTGCCTTCCAGGGGGTCGTTTCCTTGCCATTGAGTGCAAGGCGGAAAGGGGCCGCCTGTCCGGGGCGCAACGGGATTTTTTAAACGAAGTGGAACGGCTGGGCGGGCTTGCCATCGTGGCACGGTCATTTCAGGAAGTGGACTTGGCCTTGAGAAGGGGCGGCTATATCAATGACGGGCCTTTATTTAGCCGGGGGAAAGAGCATGATTGCCAAGGGAATTGAGGCTATAAAACCGTGTTTTCTCACTCCCGATTCTCATTCAACGCCTGTTCTTTTCATAATTCCTTATGGGATAACGACATCCTCCGCAGGGGCAAGGCGAAGGTATTTTCAAACACCCGAAAATATATACTTTTGAGGTATAGGATATGACCAAAAGGAAAAACATAATCCGCCATAAAGTAGATGCCCTGGGCGGGAAAATCATAGATTTTAATTCGCTTGATACGGGTGGAGCCGCCCTGACACGGAGGGAACTGGCCTTTATCTTCTGGTACACCTATCCGGGATCGGAAGCCTTTATGAACGCCGGACGGGCCGCAGTAAGGGCCGGATACAAACCTAAAAGCTCCGTTATGCTAGGGTACAGGGCACGGCGCAAACCGGAGATCGCCGCCGCCATAACAAAAATACTGGATGAGCGAGTCGGCCCCGGACTAAGAGAATCCCTCTGGTGTATTACCTGGCTATGCAGAATCAGAATGCTCTTTGACGTATCGGACTTCTACCGCCCCGGAAAACGGATAGTAAAAGCCAGGGGCAAAGAAACGGAAATAAATACCTATGAGATTATCCC
>JAITBO010000290.1 GCA_031283505.1 Treponema sp.
CCCCATCCCCGGATCAATCCTTTCTACAAACACCCGCTTTTTTCAAAAGACTGCGAAAACGAATACCGCAAGGCCCTGAAAGAAACCGGGGTAGAGATTTCGTCTTTCATCGTGGTGTACCGCTGGTCTGGCCCCACGGAGGAACAACGTCAACTGGCGGCTGCAAACTGGAAGAAGATTATTCACCTCGCGATAAACATGGGAGTACAGGTTATTAATACCGAACTTTCGGGGGACCCCAATCAACAGGAGATTTGTAACGGCTTGTGGTTTAAGTCTATGGATGAACTTCTCCCCCTGTTTGAAAAAGAAGGTATCCGGGTGGAGATTCAGTCCCACCCCTACGATTTCTGCGAACTCAACGATGAGACTGTTGACATGGTAAAAAGTTACCGCTCGGATAATCTGGGGTATGTCTATTCCAGCCCCCATGGTTTCTTTTACGACAAGGGGAGGGGCGATGTCCGGCACATGCTTGAATACGCCGGGGACTGTCTTTCCCACGTCCTCTTTGCGGACACCTTCAACCAGGAAAAGGACTGCCGGTATATCCTCAATCCGCCCTGGCTTAACAGCCGGGGGAAAAGCGACGCGGTGGTACACCAGCACCTAGCCATGGGAGAAGGGGAAGTTGATTTTGACGGGATCTTTGAAACCCTGCGGAAGATGGATTTTGCGCACAAAACGTTCAAGGCCGGCGGGGAATCAATCGCCTGCGTGTCGTATTTTGGGTTCCCGGAAAAGATGGATACGCAAGCCCCAGCCGCACGGGAACGGATAGAAAAAGAATTACCCGGAAAGCAGTACTGAAAAACGCTCGATGGCGTTTTTCAGCGCTTCCCTGGACAGGTGATATGGTCAGCATCAAGGATATTGCCAGACAAGCCGGAGTCTCGCCCGCTACGGTTTCGAGGGCGGTAAACGGAAAACAATGCGTCTGCGCAAAAACGAAGGAACAGATCCTCAAAATCGTCGAAAAAACCGGCTATGTTCCGAACAAAGCCGCCCGGGCCATGGTCCTGCGGCGGAGTTTTACCGTAGGCATCGTCATTCCTTGGACTTTCAACGTATTCCAGCGTCAACTTTTTCCCGTTGTCGAAGAACAGTTGAATTTGCTGGGATATGAAACCTTGTTTTTCTTCGTAAAGCCGGGCGCCGCAGGGGAACGGGAATGTCTTAACCGGCTGAAATCGGAGGATCTTGACGGAATTGTCGTGTTCCATGAAATAAAAGATCCTCAGTTTTACCTATACCTCGCCGGCGCTAAACTTCCGGCAGTCTCCACGTTGGATATTTCCGCTGCAATATCGGTGGTGCAGGTTGACGACAAACGCGCCGCCTATGATGCGGTCCGTTATTTAATCGGCCTGGGCCATCGAAAGATCGGCCTGATCTGCACCAGCCAGTTTTCTTTTGGAAAGCGCCGGGCAGAGGGGTACTTTCTGGCCTTGGAGAAGAACAACATTCCGCGGGACGAAAAACGGGTTGTGTTTGAGCCGTATTACAGTCCGGAATTCGGCGTGAAAGGCATGCGGGAACTCTTATCACGAAGTCAGGATTTTTCGGCGGTTTTTGCCGTTACCGATGAACTGGCAATCGGAACGGTCAGGACCTTAAAGGATGCGGGATTCCGCATACCAGAAGATGTCTCGGTAGTAGGCTTTGACGATACGGAGACAGCCGGCTATATGGTTCCCCGCCTGACCACAATCCGCCAGCCCCTGCGGGAAATAGGAAAACAAACGGCACTGATTCTGCATAACCTTGTTGAAGGCGGGACTACGATAAAACAGATCCTGTCCTACGAACTTATCATTCGGGAATCTACCGGAGAGTTTCGGGAAAAGAACTAAAAGGGGGGCCCTTTCCGCACGGGAACGGATAGAAAAAGAATTACCCGGAAAGTAATGTACTTTTGAATGGCAACTCGACTACAATAAGGTTATTATACCCTTTAGATATTACCAATAGATATGATGTAAAACTAAAAGATGAAGACGGCGATACTTAGGAACTGTACACAAATAAAACAATCGAGTTTACCTTAGATGACATTGATTTGTAAGCGGGTTCATACATAAGGATGGCGAGGTTCATCCTTCGTTTTTCTATTTGTCAAATGAACCGGCTTTTCATGAGGGCGAAAAAATTTTCCGCCTCCTGGACTTCCATTTCGGGATTGGCCTCGTGGTATTCCACCAGATGGGCGGGAATTTCCGTGAGGAAGGGGGAAGGGACGCAGTCGGCGGTGTTCTGCATACGCCGCCGTTTCAGGCAGCTGGTGATAAAGAGTTTGTCCCGGGCCCTGGTGATGGCCACGTAGAAGAGCCGCCGTTCCTCCTCAATGTTGCCGTCCCCCTCTTCCAGGCTCCTGGCATGGGGGATGATCCCGTCTTCGGCGCCGGCGATAAAGACCACCGGGAACTCCAGCCCTTTGGAGGCGTGTATGGTCATAAGGTTCACTTTCCCCTTGTCCGCCTCGTCCTCCCCGTCATCCCTGGTGATAAGGCTTATACGGTTCAGGTAGGGGTAAAGGGTAGGGTCCAGGTTGTCCGGGTCCTGCTCCCAGGTTTCGATGGACCTGATGAGGCTTTCGATGTTGAGGAACTTCCACCGGGCGATCTTTTCGTTCTTACTGTACTCCGTGACCAGGTAGGACCAGTAGTCGATGGCGTCCACCAAGGCCCGCACCTTTTGGGACAGGGAAAATTTTCCGTTCGGGCCGGGTTTTCTGCCCAGGATTTCGCCTTTGAAGGACTCGATAAGGGATATAAAGCCCTCCATGTCGGCCCTCCCCTTGTCCGCGCCTTCCGTCTTAAAGGCCGGAAGGTCCTCAAAGAGCATGGCCTCTCCTGTGCTGCGGGAAAGCTCCTGGGCATGGCCGGCCCTTTCCATGGCGTTCCACAGGGAGGAATGATTCTTCCGGGCAAGCTCCGTCAGGGCGGTCACCGCAGTCTTTCCTATCCCCCGCCGGGGAGTGTTGATGATCCTGAGGAGGTTCACATCGTCGTCGGAATTGGCGATCACTCGGAGGTAGGAGAGTATGTCCTTAATCTCCTTGCGCTGGAAGAAGCTGGTCCCACCGGACACCCGGTAGGGGATGTTTTGCTCCAGAAAGGCTTCTTCAAGAGGCCGGGTCATGGAGTTGGTACGGATCAGCACCCCAAAGTCATCGTATTTGAGGGCTTCCCTGGCCCGCAGTTCCTGAATCCGCTCGGCGATAAAGTCCGCCTCGTCAGTTTCGTTTTGGGGGTGAAAAAGTTCTATGGGCTTGCCCCCGGAATTGCCGGACCAGAGGGTCTTTTCCTTCCGGTTGGAGTTGTTGGCGATGACCCCGTTGGCCGCCTCCAGAATAGTAGAGGTGGAACGGTAGTTCTGTTCCAGCTTGATTTCCGCCATCTCCGGGAAATCCCGTTCAAACAGGAGGATGTTTTCATAGTTGGCCCCCCGCCAGGAGTAGATGGACTGGTCGTCGTCTCCCACTACGCAGACATTGGCGGTTCCGGCATTTTCAAGCTCCCCGGTCCCGGCGGCGGAGGGGATGCCCAGGGCCAAAAGCCGCATAAGATGATACTGGGTAAGGCTCGTGTCCTGGAATTCGTCTACCATGATATACCGGTAGCGTTGGCGGTATTTTTGAAGGACCTCCGGATGTTCCTCAAAGATGCGGATGGGCAGCGTCAGGAGATCGTCGAAATCCAGGGCGTTGAAGACCTTGAGACCATGCTGGTATTCTTCGTAAACCCGCTCGTAGCTGGAGTCCGCGCCGTCTCCCCAGCGGACGCGGCCTATCTTTATATTGGAAAAAAGCTGCCCCAGGGCGTAGAGATCCACCCCCTCGGTGGAAATGCGGCATTCCCGGAGGCTGTCCTTGATAAGCTGATTCCGGTCGGTCTCATCGTATATCGAAAAGTTCTTCCGGTACCCCAGGACTTCGATTTCTTCCCGGAGTACCTTGACCCCAAAGGCGTGGAAAGTGCTTACCGTCAGGCTCCGGAGCTTCCGTCCCGTAAGCTCCTTTATCCGGGTCTCCATTTCCCGGGCCGCCTTGTTGGTGAAGGTGAGGGCCAGAATCGCCGATTGGGGTATCCCTTTTTCCAACATATAGGCGATGCGGTAGGTGATCACCCTGGTCTTTCCGGACCCGGCCCCGGCAATGATGAGTACGGCCCCCTCCAGGGTCTTTACCGCCCGGAGCTGGGGCCCGTTGAGTTCCTTTTCTATGTCCAAGCCGGAAGTCAAAGCCCCTCCAGAAGTTTCGAGATGATCCCCGCCGCTTTTCCCCGGTGGCTGATGCGGTTCTTCTCCACTTCGGAAAGTTCCGCCACGGTGATCCCCCGGTCAGGCAGAAGGAAGACGGGATCATAGCCGAAGCCGCCCGCTCCCCGGTCCCTGCCGGGGCGGACCAGCTCCCCTTCCAGGGTTTCCTGGACCGACAGGAAGCGGTTCTCGTCCCAGAGGAGGACCATGGCGCAGACGAACCGGGCTTTGCGGTCGGGATTGTCCCCCAGTTCCTCCAGGAGCAGGGCGTTCCGCTCCGGGGCATCCGGTTTTTTTCCCCCCGGAAGACCCGCGCCGTCCCTGCCCGCATATCGCGCCGAAAAGATCCCCGGCCTTCCCCCCAGGGCGTCCACGCATATCCCCGAATCATCGGCAAGGACCGGCCCTTCAAGACCGGGCATCCCCGCCCGGCGCAGATCCGCCAGTTGCCGGTAGAGGGTCCGGGCTTTAATCAGGGCGTTTTCCAGGAAGGTAGAGCCCGTCTCTTCGGGATCAAAGGCGAGACCCGCTTCGGCGGGGAGCTTTACGTCCCGTCCCGGAAAAAGGGCGGCGGCTTCCTGCTTTTTATGGAGATTGCCCGAAGCAAACCAGATTGTCATATTTAAGGATACTACGGGGTCAAGGCCCGGAAGGACAAGGGGGCGCATTGCCTCATTTGGCGTAATTTTCCCGACCATTCACCACAAAAAATTTATTACACACTTGATCCTGTTCCAAAACTAAGGGTCATATCCAAAGTTACAAAGGCGGTTCGTGATACCTTTATATCCTGGGGATAAGTGCCGTAAGCAAGGCCGTGACCTTGGCGGCGTTACGGGCGAACACTCCGGCTATGGCTTCCCAAGTGACAGGCTCCTCGTCGGACCGCCAGGAATCGTAGTCGGTACTCATGGCCACCGCCGCATAGGGGATGCCCAACTCGTTGGCAAGGACTGTTTCTGTGGCAATGGACATATTGATGATGTCGGCTCCCCAGGCGCGGAACATACGGGATTCCGCCCTGGTAGAAAACCTCGGTCCTTCTATCGTAACAACCGTACCATGATCGTGGAAACGGTATCCCAGACTTTTGCATTCTTCGATGAGAATGCCCCTAAGCCGGCTGTCATAGGGGTCCGCCATGGGAGTATGTACGGGATTGTGAGGTTCAAATTGTTCGTAGAACGTCATTCCGCGCTGTTTGGTAAAATCGATGAACTGATCGATAATAACAAAGTCCCCCCTGCCTATCTCTTCCCGCAGGGAGCCTACCGCCGTAGTGGCCACAATATGGGTACAACCCGCAGCCTTGAGAGCGGCGATATTGGCCCGGTAATTTACCTGGGAGGGAGGAACGGTATGTTCCCGGCCATGACGGGCCAGGAGCGCCACTTCCGCGCTGCCTATGGTTCCCCGCTTCAATGGAGACGAGGGCTCGCCGTAAGGGGTTGCTGCCGTTTCGTCCCTGGAATTGGATAAGATGTCGGGATTATCCAGACCGCTTCCCCCTATAATGCCGATAACCGCCATGATTGATCTCCTTGTATTTTCTCAGTTTAAGGAGCCTTTCCCAAAACTAGTTGACTGTGCGCTAATGCGCAGGGTTTTGGGAAAGCCTCTAAGAATCCGCGTATTTTCCGTAAAGACCCAGTATCAGATCCAGGGCTTCCCGCACCGATGTTCCGTAAGAAAGCACCCCTTCGTCATGGCCCGCAAGAACCATGACGCCTTGACCCGCGCCGCCGCCTGCTTCCCTATCCTTCACCAGGGAAGCGATAGCCAGGGCCAGTTCCGGGGTCCCATAGGCCGCTTCCGGGGGAGTAGAAAGGCTGCCATCCCCAAGCATGGCGTCGAAAATCTTCCGGCTGTGGACATGGATGACGCATATTGCGGAAGCGCAGAAACGGTATACCGCGCCATGGGACATGGACTCGGAGGATGCCCGGACAGGCCCGGCGGTAGTCACCCTGTTCTCTTCAAGGTTGAAGGACTTTACCATGCAGTATTCATGGGAGGTGAGGACCCGGCTGCCCCCGGTGGCGGTTCCGCTGATAAGGAATTCGCCGCCCTGCACGCGGACGCTCACATTGCCGAAGCCCACGCCGTTGGGCAGCACCCCGATAAGGCCGAGATCGTAGAGCCGGGTACGGGCTTCGTTAAGTTCCTTCCAGAAAGGGGGTTCCACCGCCGGGACGGACCAGTGATCCGCCATGTATTTGACGTACCCTTCCTGACGTGGCATGGTTCCGGTCATAGAGCCGCCTCCGGGTAGAGTTTCAGGATGCCTTCTTCCGACGCTTCCGCAATGCCCCGGTCGGTGATGAGGCCCGTGATGTACCGCGCCGGGGTGACATCGAAGCCCCAGTTCCGGGCGGGGGTGGTTTCGGGGCAGATGAGTACGGTTTCCATCGCACCCGACCTGGTTTTGCCGCTTACATAGCGCACTTCCTCCGGGTCCCGCTCCTCAATGGGAATCTCCTCCAGGCCGTCCTTCATGGTAAAATCAAAGGTGGAAGATGGCAGAGCCACGTAAAAGGGAACGCCGTTTTCCCTGGCCGCCGCCGCTTTCAGATAGGTGCCAATCTTGTTCGCCGCATCCCCCCGGCGGGTCACCCGGTCCGCGCCGGTGATAACCAGGTCCACCAGGCCGTGCTGCATCAGATGGCCCCCGGCGTTGTCGGGGATGAGATCGTAGGGGACGCCGTGGCAGCCCAATTCCCAGGCGGTGAGGTTTGCGCCCTGGTTCCGGGGCCGGGTCTCGTCCACCCAGACGTGGACAGGGATTCCCGCGTCAAAGGCGGCATACACGGGGGAAAGGGCCGTGCCGTAGTCCACAAAGGCAAGCCACCCGGCGTTGCAGTGGGTAAGGATGTTTACGACCGCCCCCTTTTTCTTTTCCGCCAGGGTTTTGATGAGCGCAAGCCCGTGGACGCCGATGCTCCGGCAGAACTCCGCGTCCCCATCGGCAATGGCGGCGGCCTTGCGCCGGGCGGCTTCTTCCTTTTGGGCCCTGGTCCCCTCCCCACCGGCAAGGCCGGCCAGCATGGCGTCCACAGCCCAGGCCAGATTGCCCGCCGTGGGCCGGGTGTTTTTTAAGGCTTCCGCCGCGGCCAGGAGATCCCGGTCAAAGGTCCCCTCCCCCGCTTCCAGGACGGCAAGGTATATGCCGTAAGCCGCCGCAGCCCCGATGAGGCCCGCGCCCCGGAGGTACATATCCTTGATGGCCCGGCGTATGTCTTCCACACTGGAGAGATCGAGAATCTCAAATCTGTGGGGTAATGCCTGCTGGTTGATTATCTGTACGGTTTTCGGATCCGATTCCTTGAGCCAGATGGTTCTGAAATGGCGGCCGTTTACTTTCATGGGATTACTATACTAGTTTCTTGTCTTTTCAGGGAATCCCCCTTATAATCGGAACATAACGCAATGCCGGAATATTGCGGGACAAATCCGCAAAGCGGATTTGTCTAAGGAGTTTTACTTCGTAAAACTCCAGGGGCGGGGCGGGGGGCCTCCCCCGCAGCGGGGGGAGCGGACGACTGCGGCTTGCGAAGCAAGCCGCCTGGCTGGAGCGGGGGGGAGGCACGGACCGAAGGTCCGATCCCCCTTCTTAATATATTGGCTCCGGAAACAAGGGGGAAACCATGGAATATGCTATCGCGGTCATTGATATTGGCATGACCAACAAAAAAGTGGCGATTTATGACGATGCTCTTACCCAGATCGATGCCCGGTACCGGAATTTTCCGCCCCGGATGGCGGACGGTCTTGAGACTCATGATCTTGAAGCCATGGAAGAGTGGTTCATTGAGGAATTGGCGAAGTTCGCCAGGGTTTATCCTGTCAGGGCGTTGGCGGTAACCACCCACGGGGCTACTTTTGTGTGCGTGGGGAAGGACGGAAAGCCGTCGGCGCCTTGCGTGTACTACACCCACGAACCGGGGGACGAGTTTCAAGACCGGTTCTACCGGCTTTTCGGCGATCCCGAATCCCTCCAGGAGCGGACCGGGACCCCTTATCTTAAAGCCCTCATCAATCCTGCCAAGGGCATACTCTTTGTGAAAGAAAACTACCCTGAACAGTTCGGGAACACGGCTCATCTCCTTCTCTACCCTCAGTACTGGGGTTACCGTTTTACCGGTAAGACCGGGGCGGAGGGGACCTACATGGGCTGCCACGGCTATCTTTGGGATCAGGTTGAACACAAGCTGTCTTCCGTGGCGGAGGGACTGGGGGTCTCTGCCCTCATGCCTGGGAGGATAGGTAATTCCTGGGATGTTCTTGGGAATATCACGGAGGAATTCGCCCGAAAAACGGGTCTTGCCCGGGACGTGATCGTCACCATGGGGATCCACGATTCCAATTCGTCTTTGCTCCCCCACTTTGCCAAACGGGGGGAGACCGGTTTTGTACTCAACTCCACCGGTACCTGGTGCGTCATCATGAATCCGGTGAAAGCCTACGGTTTTACCCCGGACGAATTGGGGAAGGTGGTCTTCTTTAATATTTCCGCCTTCGGCGGCCCCATCAAAACCGCCATCTTCCAGGGCGGCAAGGAATTTGAGACCTGGTCCGCCCTGCTGATGAAACTCCATAACCGGAAGGATATTCCCTCCTATGACCGGGAACTCTACTGGTCCGTCTTGGCCGAAAAAGACGCCTTCCTCCTCCCGGAATTGGTAGCGGGCTCGGGCCAGTTCCCCGGCTCCAAACCCCGGATAGCCGAAGCGGGTGCAGGCGCAGGCGCGGAATACCTCTACGAGGACATAGTTTCCGGTAAGGTCCTTCCCCCTTCTTTCCGAAACTATGAGCGGGGTATAGCCCTTCTTAGAATCTCCCTGGTGATGCAGACCATCACCGCCCTGGAACGGACCGGCGTTTCCCTCGCGGACGAGGCGTCCGGAACGGCGGATTCCCCCGGCGAGGTGTTCACCGAAGGGGGCTTCCGGAAGGACGAGGCCTACAACACCCTGGTGTCGGCTTTCCTCAAAAACCAGCGGGTGTACCTTACGGACATTGCCGAGGCCACCGCCCTGGGCGCGGCCATGACCGCCAAGATGGCCCTGACCGGGAAGTCCCTGACGGATCTGGCCAGGGACTTTGACATTGATTATCAGGAAGTCGCCAAAAGCGGCATACCTGAAATTTTTTCCTACCGGGAAGCCTGGCTTTCCCGCATCTAAGGCTGCGGAGTGCGTTACGAGGCAGTCAATTTTGGAGCAAGCTATGAAAACGAAAGCGGTACGGATCCACGGGGTCAATGACCTTAGATTAGATGAATTTGAGCTTCCCGGGATTCAAGACGATGAAATACTGGCAAAGATCGTGTCCGATTCCATCTGTATGTCCAGCCACAAACTTGCCATGCAGGGAGCGGCCCATAAGCGCATACGCCATAACCTGACGACGAATCCCGTCATCATAGGCCATGAGTTCTGCGGCGTCATCGAAAAGGTGGGGGCCAAGTGGGCGGATAAATTCAAACCCGGCGCCAAATTCGCCATACAGCCAGCCCTCAACTATCCCGGCATCGACGGGCGGCCTACCCTTTGGGCGCCGGGCTATTCTTACGAGTTCATAGGCGGGGACGCCTGTTATGTGGTCATCCCCAAGGAGGTCATGGAGATGGACTGCCTTTTGGACTACGAAGCGGATAACTTTTTTATGGGTTCTTTGGCGGAACCCGTGTCCTGCATCGTGGGCGCTTTCCATGCTCAGTACCATACCACCAACGGTTCCTACGAACACAGCATGGGTATAGTCGAGGGGGGGGCCCTGGCTCTCCTTGCCGGGGTAGGTCCCATGGGGCTGGGCGCCATAGATTACGCCATCCACAACCCCCGGCGGCCTTCCCTTCTTGTGGTCACCGACATAGACGAGAGCCGCCTTGCTAGGGCGGCCCAGTTTCTCACCGTTGAAGATGCCAAAGCCAACGGGGTGGAACTTATCTACGTAAACACCAAGGACATTGCCGATCCCGTGGCTCACCTTAAAACTATCAACAACGGGAAACTCTACGACGACGTGTTCGTCTTTGCCCCTGTCAGGCCGGTTCTGGAAATGGGCGACAGGCTCCTGGGCCGGGACGGCTGCCTCAACTTCTTTGCCGGTCCCACGGACACCTCCTTCTCGGCGAACTTCAATTTCTACAATGTCCATTACGAATCCCACCACCTTGTAGGAACTTCCGGGGGCAACACCGAAGACATGAAGGAATCCCTGACCATGATGTCCCAGAGCAGACTCAACCCGGTCTTCATGGTCACCCACATAGGCGGCCTGGATGCCGTGCCCGAAACCACCATCAACCTGGACAAGATTCCCGGTGGAAAAAAACTCATCTACACTCACAAGAAACTGGAGCTTACCGCCATTGACGATTTTGCCGAAAAGGGCAAGAGCGGCGTCTCCGGTCCGGGCCCCTTCTACGCGGACCTGGCCGAAATCTGTGGCCGGTACAAGGGTCTGTGGAACAAGGAAGCGGAGGATTATCTGCTCAAAAATGCCCCGGACATTTAGGATCCCCAGGGGATAAACACATGGGATTTTTTGTCCGTATTCTGTTTTAGATGAAACTTGGGAAGATGGGCCCAACTCCGGCCAAAAACCGGATTATGACCTTTTCAGTGGCGGCAAATTTTCCGAAGCAGACACGAATAGAAGGTTCGATGCGGTATGGATTTTACGCGGGTCCATCTGTTCCAAAAGCCTGTTCCAAAACTAATTGACTGTGCGCTAAACACGCACGGTTTTGGAACAGCCTCACATAATAACCGTTATCCCCAAGGCTTTAAGTTTTTTAACATAGTCGCCGGATATTTTGTCATCGGTAATAATATAGTGAATCTTTTGCAGACAGTTCAGGGAGGCGAAATATATCTTCTCCATCTTGCTTGAATCCGCAAGAAGAAATACCGTCTTCGCGGAATTTATCATCGCTTGTTTAAGAGGTATGTCCGAGATGCCCGGATACGTGAGACCCGCGGCAAGGGAGAAGCCGCCTGTGGCAAGGAAAAGCTTCTCGACATAGATGTCCTTGAATATGGCGGCAGCCTTTTCGCCGGTTACCGAGAGCGTCGGAGCCTTGAGTTCTCCGCCGGCAAGCAGGATATGATTCGTAGGTTCCGCTCCAAGAATAAGGGTAATATTGATGGCCGAGGTAATGATATTGAGGTCCTTCCGGTCAACGATACATTTGGCAAGCTCCGTCAGAGTGGTTCCTGAATCGAGGATGATATTATCCCCGGATTTGATAAATTCAGCCGCCTTTGCGCCGATCCTCCGCTTTTCCTCCATGTGTTCTGTGTGTTCCAGGGTGAGCTTGCCGGTAAAAGAAGGAAAGTCCGCTATGAAGGCGCCCCCGTGCTGCCGGGTGATAAAATGGGTTTTTTCAAGAGTCTCCAGGTCCTGCCGAATCGTCGGTTCCGACACTTTGAAAAGGGCGCTTAACTCCTGCACCCTGCAACTGCCGTTTTCCCTAAGCAGCGCCAGAATCTTCTCCCGCCTCTGTTCTTGAAACATAGGGAGAGCATACCAAATTCAGGCGGGTTTTACCATATCTTCTATAGCGCGGATTATTCCGGGAGCGTCGAGGCCAAAAAATTTTTTATTAAAAGCGGGGACGGCGTTTTTTGTGTAGCTCCCTTCGGGAACGCCAAGCCTCAAAAGCCGCGCGTTTAAACCCTTTTCCGCAATCAGTTCGGCGATAAGGCTGCCGCAGCCGCCGTGGGTTGAATGCTGTTCCACCGTCAAAACCAGTCCGGTTCTCCGTATGGAATCCTCAAGTTTATCTCCCGCAAAAGGCCGGATGGAACTTAGCGCGAAAATATCCATAGTAAAGCGGTTTTTGAGCAGGGAGGCCGCTTCCAGGGCGTCATGAACAGCGGTTCCCAGGCAGATAACGGTAAGGTCCTTTCCTTGAGCAGCCCGGACAGGGCTTCCGGGCATCCAATGGGGGTCTTCGTCCGTGATGTCCGGAAAGCTCCCGGAATTGAGGCTCATGTAAAAAGGCCCCCGGGTCCGGGCGGCGTATTCCGTCATGTACCCGCATTCCCTGCCGTCACAGGGGACAAAAATCGTGACGGGAGGACAGCCGCGCATGACGCTGACATCATTCACCTCGTGGTGGGTTATTCCGTCAAGGCCGTAACTGAAACCGGCGTGCATACCGTTCAGCTTGACATTGGCGTGCGAATAGCCGACATCCACCTTGATCTGCTCGGCGGAACGGCTGATGAGGAAGGGCGTAGCGTTCCCGGTGAAGGGGATAAAGCCCATATTGGCAAGACCGGCGGCCACGCCAACCAGGTTCTGCTCGGCGATGCCCACGTTTACCACAAAATCCGGGAAACGGGCGAGAAAAGGCTTTACCTTGCTGGTACTTACCGAATCGCTCACCAGGTACATAATGGGAAGTCCCTCATCCCGTAATTGTATGAGGGTTTCGATCTGTTTTTCACGAAGGTCCGTTTTGTTCATGATACAAGCTCCTGGAGGGCCTTCCCGCATTCCTCTTCCGTGGGGATGCGGTGATGCCATTCGGGTACGTTCTCCATAAAAGACACGCCCTTGCCCTTAATTGTTTTCGCTATGACCGCGTGGGGAACGCCCCCGTCATAGTCCAGCGTGTCAAGCAGGGCGGCGACTTTTTCGGCGCTGTTGCCGTCAACATGACGGGTGTCAAACCCAAAGGCCCGCAGCTTATCCTCCAGCGGTTCAATTCCCATGGTGTCCCGTACCGGGGCGGCAAGCTGGAGGCCGTTGTTGTCGATGATCCAGGTGAGGTTTCCCAGCCTGAAGTGCGCGGCGGCCATGGCGGCTTCCCAGTTGCTCCCCTCCTGGAGTTCCCCGTCCCCGGTGAGGACAAAGACCCGGCAAGACCGGCCCGCTTTTTTCGCTCCCAGGGCCATACCCACGGCAATCGAAAAACCGTGTCCCAGGGCCCCGGTGTTAGCCTCCACTCCGGGTACGTGGTTGGTCGGGTGGGTCGTGAGAGGGCAATCCGGTTTGAGATAATCGTCAAGCCATGTCTCAGGGAAAAAGCCCCGTTCCGCCAGGGTACAGTAGAGCCCTTCGGAGGCGTGGCCCTTGCTGAGGACAAAACGGTCCCGGTCGGGATCGTCCGCATTTTCCGGGGTAAGCCGCAAAGTATGGAAAAACAAGGCCGTGAGGATGTCCGCCTCGGAAAGAGAGGCCCCCAAGTGTCCGCCTTGCGCTCGGGTGATCATGTGCAGAATTATCTGTCTTATTTCGTTTGCTTTATTTTGCAGATCCATTTTTACTCCTCAATGGTTATTCTAGCATAAACGAAAAAAATCGCAAGTAGTAAAAAATAATCAAAATCTACAACTTTTTCATTGACAGGTTTTCAAAAGCAATACATAATAAATCAACTGATTAAACCCTTAGGAGGAAACAAATGAAAATGAAACAAAGTGTGCGATTCGATCTCGTCCCGGTACTGCTCTTTGCCGTATTGGGTTCTCTGTGGGCAGGCGGCCAAAAGGCGGCGGACGGAGGCAAGACGCAGTTGACGATTTGGCAACTGAGCAGCAAGCAGCCGGTGTTGGATACCGTGATTAAGGAATTCAACGCCGCAAATCCCGGCATTCAGGTTACCGCCGCGTATTACGATACCGACGGCATCAAGGACGCCTGCAAAGTGGCGGCGTCTTCCCGGACCCTGCCGGATATGTGGTTCAACTGGGGCGGCAGCCTGGGCGGTTTTTTTGCCGAAAACGGCCTCACCTACGATCTTACCTCCTATGCGGCGGCAAAAAACTGGGAGAGTATATTCAGCCCCGGAGCGTTGAACCTCTGTACCCTGTACGGGAAACTTTCCGGGTATCCCATCAGTTACAATGTCCTTGACGTTTATTACCGCAAAGATATATTCGAAAACTACAACCTTAAGGTTCCCGCCACCTTCGAGGAATTTGAGCAGGTATGCGCCGTATTAAAACAGAACGGCATCACCCCCATTTCCGCCGCGGGACTCTACGGCTGGCACGTAATGCGTTTTGTTGAGCTCTTAATCGAACATTACGCCGGCGCGGAACTTCACGACAAGATGAATACCTTCCAGACCAGTTATAACAACGACGCGGTGGTCCAGGCCCTGACCAAGTACAAGGAATTCTGCGACAAAGGCTACTTCCCCGCCGGTTTTGTTACCGCCGATCCCAATAATACCTATATGGAAGTGTTTTCAGGCAGGGCGGCTATGGATATTCAAGGCCAGTGGTGGGATGGTCAGATTATTCAGGAACGGCAGGACATGAGCAAATTCGGAACCTTTGCCTTCCCGTCAGGAGGGACTAACCGGCTGTCCGCTTTTGCCGAGATGATCCAGCTTAACGCGAACCTTACCCAGGAAAAACTGGATGCCGGCGTCAAATTCCTGGATTTTTACTACAGCCAGGCGATCATAGGCCGGTTCGGTGAGTACTTCAATCTTCCCCTGCCCCGGCTTGATTCCCAGATGCCCGCCAACCAGCCCAACGTCGCGGTGATGCTTGCCGCCAGCAATAAAAACGGCACCTTTACCATCACCGATCAGGCGTTTCCCACGGAAATAGCCGACGAGTTGTTCCGGGTTCAGGACGGGATTGCCAATAACCAGATAACGCCGAGGGACGGGGCCGCCAGGATTCAGGCGGCCATCGAGGCGTATCAGAAAAAGTAAAACAGCCGGGTTTTGGAACAGCCCAACTAACAGGGGGCTGCGGCGGGTTTCTTATTTTGGGAATCATGCCGTATCCCCTGCTTTAAGAGGAAACGCATGGAACATAGGCACAAAAAGGAAATCATCACCTCGTGGCTGTTTTTAGTACCCGCGGGCGTTATTTACCTTTCCGTCGTGATGATTCCGGTATTCTATTCCATGGTAATCAGCCTGTTCAAATGGAACGGCATCGCGGCGATGGAGTTTGCGGGCTTAAACAACTATGTTACCCTCTTTCGCGATTCCATTTTCACCAAGGCAATACTGAACAACCTGATATGGATCATCCTGTCCCTCTTTGCCACCATGGCGGCTGCCCTGGGGCTTGCGGTCATGCTCAACAAACCCTTTGCCGGGCGGACGTTTTTTCGCGGTTTTTTTTATTTCCCCGCGGTCATCGCTTCCATCGCCGTCGCCATCATCTGGCGCTGGATATACAACCCCAGTTACGGGTTCATCAACCAACTGCTTAAAACCCTGGGGAGCGGTTTTCAACAGAGCTGGATATCCAGCCCAACCGCAAGCCTCTATGCGATCTTTTTTGCCTCCCTGTGGCAGTCCGTCGGGCAGCCCATGATTTTCTTCCTCGCCGGCCTGCAAACGGTCCCCGAAGAAGTGCTGGAAGCCGCCACCATTGACGGGGCGGGTAGTTTTTACCGGTTTTTGGTAATCACCGTTCCCATGATGAAAGAGACCTTTGTCATCGTTATCGCGAATTTGATCGTCGGAGCCATGAAAGTCTTTGACGTGGTGATGGGGCTTACCGCGGGAGGCCCGAACAACGCGACCCAGATGATGTCCACCTATATGTACGCCCAGACCTTCCGGTACAACAACGTCGGATACGGTACGGCCATCGCAATCCTCATGATCGTCTTTATGATGGTAGTGATAGCGCCCTACGTCTCCTTTACCGCCCGTAAGGATTAAGGAGGGACGTATGCGGCCAAACATAAAGAAACAGTTCGGGAAGATCGCGCTTTACGCCGTTCTCGCCGCCGTAGCCGTACTATGGGCGGCCCCAATCTATACCCTGATAGCGACGGCAATAAAAAGCAAACAGGATTTTTACAACAACGCCGGCCTGTTCAGCCTGCCGGAAAGCGTCGCGTGGAACAATTTCACCGACGCCTTTTTCAAGGGCAGGCTTTTTGCCTATATGCGGAACGACCTCGTGATCTGTTGTTTGAAGGTGCCCTTAGGGATACTGATAGAAGCCCTGGCCGCCTTTGCCCTAACCCGGCTGAAAATCAAACATAAGACCGGGCTTTTTATCTTTTTCATTATCGGTATGATGCTTCCCTTTCAGGCCGCCCTGGTGCCGATCAACGTCGTGTATTCCAGGCTGGGCCTGCTCAATACCTATTTCGGGCTCTTTTACGTGTATATCGGATTCGGCATTTCCTACGGTATTTTGGTTCTCCGGGGATTCTTCCGTACCATCCCCCGGGATATTGACGACGCGGCGGTGATTGACGGCTGCGGCAAATGGCGCCTGCTGTGGAATATCATCCTGCCCATTTCCAAACCCGCCATTGCCACCCTGGTAATTACCGATTTCCTTGCCACCTGGAACGAGTACCTCCTGGCCATGGTGATTATCAACGACAACAATAAAAAAACGGTTCCCGTCGGCCTTATGACTTTTGTCGGGGAACACGGAACCGATTACGGCCTGCTTTGCGCAGGGGTGCTTATCTCCCTTTTGCCGGTGCTGGCGGTATATGTGGTATTCCAGCGCCATTTTGTGGAGGGATTATCCGGATCGGTGAAACAATAGACCCGGCAGCCGTTTTTTATGGTATAATAAACGAAAAATCATCCCCAAGGAGGAACGTATGAAGAATGACAAGCACACAACAGCGATACCGGAGGCGACGATAACGCAGGTTCACGGGCAGATTGCCGCCGTGGTAGATGCGTTAGCGCCCCATACCATCGCCTTAACGCCCCATGAGCGCCAAACCATACTCAAAATGGGGGACAAGAGTCTTGCGTTTGTGGAAAAAGCCCACGATTACGCCGTTGACAACCCAACGCTGACCCCCAGTTACCTGGACATGGCGTCTTTTGACGTGGATTTTGCGGATGCCCACGGGCTTTGGAGCCTGCTGACCCTGATCAGGCAGCTGGAGGAAGCCGTCGAGGACACCGTCATGGCCGCCGGGAGCGAGGCGTTTCACGCGGCCCTTGCCTTTTATCACAACGTGCAGATCGCAGCAAAGGATGACATTCCGGGGGCGAAGTCGATCTGCGAGGACTTGAAAACTCGCTTCCCCGGCGGCAGACGGAAGGGCGGCGCAGCGGACGGGACCGGGGACGGACAAGTGTCCTGTTACCCGTTATAACGTGAGGCGCGATGATACCATTGAGGGGGGAAGTATTCTCCTCTCGCTCCAGCCCCGCAAGCGGGTCTTACACTACCCTCCTTCCCCCCTGCGGAGGCAGAAGTTCCCCTCCACAGGGAAATTCTTTTCCCGGCAGAGAGATTGGCCTCAGCCGGCTAAACGCTTTATCATTCCTAAAACAAACAAAACGCCGCCATGCGGCTAGAAAGAGGTTAATCATGAGCAATGACGTATCTCCGCTCCTGAGGCGGAATTCCTGTCCTTCGCCGCGACCTTCAACGCCGGACTAGCAAAACTGGAAGAAGCCGCTGAGGATACCGTCATGGCAGCGGGGAGCGAGGTGTTTCACGCGGCCTTTGCCTTTTATCACAACGTGCAGATCGCAGCAAAGGACGACATTCCGGGGGCGAAGTCGATCTGCGAGGACCTGAAAACCCTCTTACCCGGCAGCAGATGGAAGGGCGGCGCAGCGGAAGAGGCTCAGGATGGTGAATAGTCTGGACCGCGGGGGAGGCTTAGAACGTCTCAAGAGAGATTTTTTACTTCAAAGAGGACGTCTTTAACGTGTCAATAG
>JAITBO010000396.1 GCA_031283505.1 Treponema sp.
GGCTGAAGGTAGTTATAAAAACATCACTGTTACAAATGGAGGTACGGCCTCTGTGTCGGTCCCGCTTGTCTTCAAAGCGGGGGCCGGAGACGGAACGCTTAAGTTTACGGTAACAAGACCCGAAGGTATTGACTTAACCGACGCCCAGTTTACCCTTGCTCCTCTGCATAGCGGCGGGACCTCCTACGGCACGGATTGGCTTAAAATTATGTATACCGGAGAAAAGAAGGTAACCCACTCAAGTAATGAAACTATCGCCTCCGGTTATTATCAGGCGACCGTTACCCTTTCCACCGCCGAACGTAAAGCGGTCAAGAGCGACATAGTACATATCGGCGCGGGGCAGACGACAACGCTGAACTGGACCTTTGCCGAAGCCGACTTTTCGACGATTGTTACGGATATTTGGCTGTTGGGCGTGAACAATGAATGGCAGACCTATGGCGTGGCCAATAAATTGACCCAGACCGCCAACGGGACATTTGTCTGGGAAGGCGAGATGAGCCATGCGTACTTCCGTTTCAGCCTGGAACCCACTACCGGATGGCCTAATGATAAAGACAGGCCAAACCGGTTCCAGCCAGCCGGCAATGATGTGACCATCTCCTTTGATACGCCCGTTGATATGACCTACGTTCCAAAGAATACCGATCCAGTTACGGCGTGGAATTTGGGCGGGGCCGGTTATTATAAGTTTGTTGTCGATCCCTACGAAAAGACCGTGGTAGTTACCAAGCCGGCGGCCGTTACGGGGGTCGTAATTAACGGCAGGAATGTTACCCTGAATAAAGGGACGTCTAATGCTTTTACCGCAGTGGTGAATGGACACAACACTCCCAGCCAGGCGGTTACCTGGAGTATTACCAGTGGCCATGTGGCCGGTATGGCGTTCAGCGGGAATACCTTAACCATTGATTCCGCAGAAACAGCGTCCACCTTAACTGTCCGCGCTACATCGACGGCGGATTTGACCAAATACGGTGAAATCACCGTTACGGTTCAGGAAGCCGCAGCCCCGGTAGTAACCAGTATTGTGGTAACCTCGGCGGGAAATGCCGCCGAAGTTTCCCGGTCTGGTACATTGCAATTTAGCAAAACCGTTACCGCCAGCAATGGCGCAACGGAAGATGTTACCTGGTCGGTAAGTGGAAAAGATAAAAACGGCGCCTCATACTCTTTTACCAGTTCGATTGATACAAACGGTCTTTTAACCGTTGATGAGAATGAAGCCGCCGTTGATTTGGTAGTCCGGGCAACATCACGGGAATCGGGTTATACAAACATTTACGGCGAAGCGACTGTATTCGTGCGGAAATATAATGATATTTACGCGATAGGAGATGATTTTTCCAACGGATGGAATACCGCGACAAGTGGTTCCAAGATGACATATGACGGCCGTGGTGTTTACAAGTTGACGGACATTTTGTTGACCAAAGCTCACACTTTTAAATTCCGTGATAGTACTCCTACAGATTGGAATAATGGTAATTGGTTCCATGCGGGAACAGCGACGGATGACGACAAAACAATCGGAGACAAATGGGTAGGAGTTCGTAATAGTTCCGGAGATAACAGTTGGAAGGTAACCCATGGCGGAAAGTACACCATTACTCTTAATACTGGCAGTATGGTTGTTGCTTTTGAGTCAACCAAGCAGGTTATTACCATTACCGGAGGGCCGTCCGCATTGGCTCCGGGAGAAAACGGAACATTTACCTACACAACAACGATAACCGGCGCCTCTGCCCCTGTTACATGGAATGTCTATGGTGATGGAGTTGATCGCCATGTCCCCCAGAACAACACAGATGTCTCTAATGGATTTTTGACTCTTGGCAGTGGTGAATGGATAGGGCACAAGTTATTTGTTACGGTGACAAGTTTGGGTGAAACTGTCGAAAGTAAGCAATATCCGGTATTGGCCGTACCGATTATTGACCCGGAGGTCTACATCGCAGGCGATATGAGTAACTGGAACGATGGTACAAAAATGGAGAGAGGTACTACTCCCGCAACCCTGCATCTGTTTACATGGGCAGGCTCTCTCTCAACTGATTGTTATTTCAGAATGTACCGCGGTCCCGGTATTTCGGGTAATGATAAACCCTGGTTTACTCCTCCCACAGATGATGCCTATGGGATCAATTCGGGACATTGTATAAATCTATCTGTTGTTCGTTGGGACAATTCGGGAACTACCAATAGAAACTGGAAAATAACACCCTGGGGAGATGGTCAGTATACCATCACTTTCAATGCGGCGGACAGGACGCTTGATGTAACCAAAAACTAAACGAAACACAGCGAATCCCTCTTCTCTTCGGAGAAGAGGGTTCGTAATAGCGCCATGTAGGATTTTTAAAAAAAGGGAGAACATTATTGAAAAAACGAGTTTTGTTGACAATCTTGGCCGCCGCCGTCTTGACGGCGGCCTGTACAATTCAGCCGGAACCACCGGCCACGGTCCCCGCCCTGGGCGGCAGGAGCGAGGGAACCTGGTACGAGATATTCACCGGGTCTTTCGCCGACAGTAACGGCGACGGTATCGGGGACCTCAAGGGGATAGAACTCAAGCTGGACTACCTTAACGACAGTAATACTGCCAAGCACCGGTACAACATGGAACATGACGGGGTATGCAACGAGAGCCTCCACGTAGACGGCATCTGGCTTACCCCGGTCATGCCGAGCCCCAGCTATCACAAATACGACACCAAGGACTACAAGGACATAGATCCCCAGTTCGGGACTTTGGAGGATTTTAACCATCTCTTAAAGGCGTGTCATGACCGGGGGATCAAAGTCATCCTGGACCTGGTGATGAACCATTCGTCCCAGGACCACCTCTGGTTTCAGGAAGCGTTAAAGGAAGTCCGCTCCGGAAAACCCGGACGGTACGCTTCGTACTATAATTTTTACTACGGGAAGCTGCCGCCCCAGAACGAAACCGTTGAATACGCCTATGAACGGGATGAAAACCTTAATATAAAAGGAAAAAAATATATCAGCGCCCGGTACTATAAGCACTGGGGCAGGGCGGCGGAAAACGCCTGGTGGGAAGGCTCCTTTTGGACTGGTATGCCCGACTTTAATTGGGACAGCCAGGCTTTGCGGGAAGAATTCAAGGAAATCATAGAATTCTGGCTTACCGCCGGGCTTGACGGTTTTCGGCTGGACGCTACCAGTTGGCCCTACGATCTCTACGGCCTGGGCCAAATGCAGAACGCCTATAACGGCGTTAATGTGGACGAAAAAAATATAGAACTCTGGGCATGGTTTAACGATTACTGCCACAGCGTAAACGATGATGTGTACCTGGTAGGGGAGTGCTGGAAAGGAGAGGACACCATCGCCAATTACTACCGTTCGGGTATGAACTACTTCGCCTTTGGGTTCTCCGACTTGGGGACTGTTCCCTGGGGAGTAAACGGTCACGGTACGGACTGGACCAACGCCCTTGTCTCCTGGGAGCGGAAAATAAAAATCCGCAACCCTCGGGCAGTGTCCGCAGTGTTCCTGTCTAACCACGACAAGAGCCGCAGCGCATGGATCTGGGACAGCGATTCCTGGTGGGCCCACCGCAAGCGGAAATTCGGCGCTTCCCTGTACCTCATGTCTCCGGGGACGCCCTTCATCTATTACGGTGAGGAAATCGGCCTTGCGGATCACGATGCCAACGGCGTTTACGAAGACTACAATTACCGGGGGCCCATGTGGTGGTCCAACACCGATCACTCCCTTACGCCCAACCCGCCGGAAAAAATGCAGTGGACCTATCAGGCGTCCCTGTACAACAATGGCGTTGAAGAACAGCTCAAGGACCAAGATTCCCTCCTGCGGCATTACATCCGGGTCATCAACCTTAAAAAACGCTGGCCCTGGCTTGCCTATGGATATAAGATAGAAGCCCTTAACGTAAGCGATTCCCGGCTTTCCGCCTACCGGGTGGTAAATCCGGAGAACACCGCTCAGAGCGTAGTAATAGTGCATAGCACTTCTCCGTATGACGACATCAACATTAATTTTGCCGCCCTGGGCTTTAGAAAAACTGTCGAAGTTACGTATAGCGGACTTTCCGCCTTTACTTCCGATATTTATCAGGGAGAAGCCGGCGCTGGTTACGATAAGCTGCCGGGTTATTCAACCTTTGTTTTTCAGGAATATTGAGGGGGAAGCCGTGAAAAAAAAGTATGACTGTACGCTGGTTTTCGCCGCGTTGTTTCTGTCCCTTCTTTCCTGCAAACAGCCGGAGGGCGCGGTCCGGGAAACCGAAGTCTATAATCCGGATATATTCGGCTGGAGAACCGCTTCCTGGGGCCCCTTTACGGTAACCGATTCGGTAAAAGCCTTTGCCTATGGCGGCGGTGTGTACGTGGCGGTGGGGATCCACGGGGTTGTCGCCTATTCTTATGACGGCGATATTTGGGAACGGGCAAAGAAAGCGCCGGACCCGGCCTCCGGGGATCCTGTTACGGAACCTTTTAAGCTGGCAAACGGCGGCAATGCTGATTTTAACGCTGTCGCCTTTGGTGACGGGGTCTTTATCGCCGTGGCGGACGGCGGCCATTTTGCCTATTCCCGGGACGGCATATACTGGACCGGAAAACACGGGGTAACCGGATTTGGCAGTGAAAACATCAACGGCATAGCCTACGGTAGAACCCCTGCCGGACTGGGATGTTTTGTGGCGGTGGGAAACGGCACCAATGGCGGCGGGAATATCTTCGCCGCCTTTTCATCCGGTCCCGAATCCTGGAGCGGCGGCAAGCCCGCTGGTTTTTCCGCCGTAAAAGATGTTACCTTTGGTAACGGTAAATTCTACGCTGCCGGTGATGACGGCTGGATGGGGTGGGCCGTCCCCACTATTTCTTCCGTAACTCTTACCCCGGCAAACGACTGGGATTGGCATCCCCGCCAATGGACTTTCAGAGCCCAGACGGGGACCTTTACCCCCTACGTAAAAAAAATAGCCTTTGGCGAATATGGCCGGGGGATTCCGGGGCTTGGCGTCGTGTTTAACGAATGGGGCGGTAAGCGTATTGCTGTTTGCGCGGCAAACCAGTTTGAACCGGGTAATTCCAATGCCTGGGATTCCGATATTGACGCCGGATTTTTCGGCAGTAATACTATCAGTAGTATTGTCTGGTCTTCCTGGAATGGCGGCGTATGGATGGCCGCCGGGACAAGCGCCATGATCGGGTACTGGCCCGGTTCCGATCCGGCGGACACCGCCGAACGGTACTGGCGGGCGCTGTCTTTTGCCGAATTCCGCTGGTGGGAAATCTCGGTCCTTGCCGCCCTTAACGGCAGATACTTTGCCGGCAGCGTGGGCGGAAAAATAGGATACAGCAAATGAAAAAAATAATTTTTCTGTTCAGTGTTTCTGTTTTGACGTTTTTTTCCTGTTACGACATGAATACCGCCCCGTATCCGAATTTGGCCGGTTTCCATAACGCTTCCAATTCTCCCTTTTCAAACGAGGAGATACGGGGAATTGCCGGCAGCGGAGAACAGGCTGTGGCGGTAAGTGGGGACAAGATCGCCTATTCTGATGACAACGGCTTGACTTGGAAAGACCCGATCATCCTTGACAGTCCCACGGGCCTTAGCCTGAACTGCGTTATCTGGGGCGAAGGGTATTACCTTACAGGCGGGACGGGTGGAAGCGCCGCATGGTCGGAAGACGGCAAAACCTGGTACGCCGGGATCATAGGCCCCATGAATCCCAAAAACATCAACGCTGTCGCCGCAGGCAGCCTCCAGGACCGGAAGGTGTTTGTGGCCGCCGGTGACGACGGCAGGATCGCCTTTGCGGTGGATCATCCCCGAGGGCCCTGGCGTATGGTGAGCCTTAGTCCCTTTGGAGAAGTAGATAATTATGGGGAAGATATTTTTGCCCTTGCCTGGGGATACGTGGGGGGCAACGAGAAATCCGGCGTCTTTGTAGCCGCCGGGGAAAACGGTAAAATCGCCTTTATGCGGGATCTGTCGGGAAAGTGGTATGCCTCCTCTCAGGCCGGTACAACCAATACATTCAGGAGCGTTGCCTTTGGTAACGACCGTTTTGTCGCGGTGGGCGATGTGGGTACCATCATGATCTCTTTTGATCCCGCCTCTTTTGTTTGGGAACGTGTAGAAGATACGTACATAGAAGCTCGTCCCCTCTATAGTGTTTCTTTCGATCCTGCCATTAAGCAGTTTGTAGCCATAGGCGTTAACTCCCTTATTGCCTACTCAAGTACCGGCGGTAGTTGGAGCGTCGGGTCATTCCAAAATCAGGGACGTATTAATGCCGGCGGGGATCTCTCGGCGGTTGCCTGTACGAACAGCCGGATAATTCTTGGCTGTAAAGACGGTTTACTCTTCTACAGTAATTAGGAGCATGGATATAATGATAAAAAAAAATACGGGCTGTAAACTCTGTCTGATATTGCCTTTTGCCGCGCTTTTGGCGGCCTGCCTACAGCCGGCAAACAATGTCCCAACCCTGGAATATATTCCCCAGGGCTTGAAAGATACATCTGCGAATTTTACCGTGTCTGAGGGCGGCAATATGATTATCGTCGCCTTTGAAGGCGGCGCTTTTCAAAGCGGCGTCAGCGTCGCGGATTTCTCCCTCAGGGTGGTAAACGGAGCCGCCATCCCTGTAAACGTGCCGGTGGTGGACAGTGAAACCCAGGCGGTCCTGCCTTTTGATACCGCCCTGTCCGCCGGTAATTACAACCTGACCATAAAGGCAAACGCCTTCAACAGGAATCCCAGCAGGATAACGGTAAAGGCCGTAAAGGGGGACGGGACATGGTCCGCGGCTGTGGAAAACACCGGGTTCAACCGTAACCCAATCTATGCCATTGCATACGGCGCGGGAAAGTACCTTGCGGGCGGCGGCGGCGGTAATTTGTCCTATTCCCGGGACGGCGACAGTTGGACTAACATTCCCCCTGGTCCCGCCGTTACGCAAAATAAATTTTCCCAGGACGGGGAAGTCAGGAGCATAGCCTACGGCAACGGTACGTTTTATGCTGTGGGGGAAAAAGGGCAGGTGAGTTATTCAAGCGATGGACAGAGTTGGACAGGCTATACCGAAAGTATTTTTGACAGTTCCCTTTCTATTAATGCGGTAATTTACGGTGGAGGGAAATTTCTTGCCGCAGGAGAGGGCGGCAGAATGATGTATATGCCCGATGACAGCGGCTGGACCAGGGTATCCGAAAATCATTTTGGCGGCGATACAATACGGGCCCTTGCCTGGGGACGCACCGCTTCGGGAGAAAACAGGTATGTTGCCGGCGGTGAGGACAACAGCCAGGGAGCGACCGGCAAAGGAAAACTGTGCTGGTCCGGGGACGGCATTACCTGGACCTATTCCATGAATATTGCTAAAAGGGTGAACGGTCTTGGATACGGGAACGGCGTTTTTGTCGCGGTATCGGACGATGGAAAAATATACCGTTCCGGCAACGGAGGAACGGTTTGGGAGGAAAAATACACGGTTCCCGGCGAGACGGGCCTTTTAAGCGTTGTTTACGGGAGCGGGACCTTTATCGCCGCAGGTCATAACGGCGTTGCCCTGGTATCCAGAGACGATGGCAATACCTGGATGTCTATGACTGTTTCCTTCTCCACCAGCGAGCAGATTTCCTGCGTCGCCTATTCCGGCGGACGCTTTATTCTGGCCGGGCACCCCTATCCAGCCGAGGAAGGCCAAGCCGCCGGGAACAGCAGGATGACGGCGGCCTGGTTCAAACCCGGCGTAATACCCGCCCCCGAACTTCCGGTTGACCTTGTTTCCGGTTTGTTTACCCTAACAGCGGAAGACAACCAGGTCACGGTTACCCTTACAGGTGGCGCTTTCAGCGAACTCCCGGCGGCGGGAGATTTTGATCTGACAAATGCCGGTTTTACAGGCGGGACTATTGAGCGGGACCGGCAGGATCCACTGAAAGTTGTCTTTAAGGGAATCGCCGTAACCGCGCCGGGAAGCGGTAAAACCATCACTGTCAAGGCAAGCGCCTTGTCCGCTAAGGCCGGTTCCGTAGCGGTAACGGTACAGAAGAATCTGGCCTGGACGGTAGTACAGGATACGAAATTCGACGCTTCCAACATACGCAGCATTGCCTACGGCAACGGCAAATATGTCGCGGTCGGAGCGGGAAAGATAGCAGTGTCTTCCGACGGCGTTGCCTGGACGGAAGTCCCTTCTCCCGCAGACGGCAACAAGTGGGCGGAATCCGGTAATTACGTGGATTTCCAGGGCATTGTTTATGGCGGCGGAAAGTTTATCGCCGTAGGCTACTGGCTCAACGGCGACAACGGAAACGGCTGGGGTGTCGCGGCCATTTCAACGGATGGGACCACCTGGACGATAAAAGACAAAATCCTTACAACCGGCGCCGACAGCGCCCATATTTACGCAATCGCCTGGACCGGCGTTAATTTTGTCGCTGCCGGCAGGTGGGGTAGATCGGCAACTTCAACGGATGGGACCACCTGGACGATGCGGCAAATTACCGGTTTTAACTGGCTGGACAATCAGAATTGGTGGGAGAACGCCTACGCCATAGCTGCGGACGGAACGGGAAAGGTTGTCACCGGGGGTTCCAATGGCAAACTTGCGTATTCAAACGATCACGGCGTTACGTGGACCTGGCTTGCGGACAAATTCTTTAATGATAAACCGGTCAGGACCATTGTTCACTTCAACGGCGCTTTTATTGCCGCCGGTGACGGAGGAAACATGAAAAAGGCGGCTTCTGCCGGTACGGATTGGCAAAATAGCGGCAACTGGCAGGGTGTAGACAGCAAATTCGGGGAAGCCGGCATCCTTGCCCTTGCTTCAGGAGGCGGTAAAATCATTGCCGTTGGTCACAACGGCTCCATGTCCGAATCCGCCGATGGTTCGGCATGGACCGCCCTGAGTACGGGCATAGGTTGGGGACAAAGCGGCTTTACCGGAGAAGAACAGATCGCCTGCATCGTGTACGGCGGCGGAAAATTTGTTATCGGTGGCAATGCCTATAGTGAAAAAGGAAACGCAAGTAAATTTGCGTACAGTAATCAATAAGGAGAATCATTATGAAAAAACAAATCGTATTCCTGTTTATAACGACGGCGTTACTGTTTATGCCGGTTCTGTTCCTTTCGGCCCTGGACTTGGGCAGTGGTTTCAGTTTGGGCGGCGGGGTAAAAACCGGGCTTGAAATAAAAAATTCCGACTATTCCGGCGAGCTGGAAGGCATAGGCCACGCCAAAGAATATCCCATGACCCTCTACTTTGCCTCCAGGGACAACGAAGCCTACAATGGCGAAGGCTGGTTCAACCTGAACTACAGTGGAAACGCCATGGGGATAAATTGGGGCGCCGGTCTCGGTGGCTGGGCCCACGGAGACCTTAAAAATTACAGTGACATCTTTCACCTTGGAGATCATTACCTGTGGGCTTATTTCTTTGACGACCAGTTCCGCATCATCGGAGGTCAAGGCGGAGGGACCCCCATAAATACCGGCGGCTGGCTCAACGCCGACTGGCTCAGTTACAACGGGCTCCGGGTTTTTTATGTTGCGCCCTTTGGACTTTCTTTAGGCATAAATTTTGTAGACCCCGGCCCGGACGGCATTAAACCGGTAGAATATCTTACTACTATAATGGCAGGTGTCAAATACGAATACCAGGGCATTTGGGGGAGCCTTATGTTTGACAATAACCCCATCTACGATGACAGCGACGCAAATTACGACGGCGGTCTCCACGGCTATCGGCCGCTTATCGGTCAGGCCGGTAACCTTGGGATAGGCGTTGGCATGAACGATATCTACGCCGGAGCGGGCATGATCGCCCTGGATATGATCGTCGCAAATATGGGAGAGGATCATATCACCAGCTCCGTGAACCCTGACTACAAGTATTCTCCGGTAGAAATTACCGCCGCGATTAAAACCGGGTATCCCTGGCTTGACGGCAAGCTCTACACCGAATTTAAGGCCAAATATTTGGTCAAACGGGGGGATAACGCCGATTTTACCGGACCAGCGGTATGGGGCCTTCTTGTCTTTGAACCCTATATCAGCTACGAGATACTTCCGGGTCTCAAGGCCGAACTCTCTATAGCCCCGAATTTCTACATTAACAGCTATTATCTGGCCCTTGACGTTACCCCCAATGCCTCGGGCGTCCGATATACCGCCGGGCAGACTGCGCCTATCGCAGCCGTGGGCGAATTTGCCTCCACATACGCCTGTTCCGTCAATCCCAAGTTAAGCGTCAACTTTGGCGGCGCGACAATAGTCCTGGGCTATGAAGGGGTCTATTCCCGTGACCATGCGGAGAATACGGTATATGTAGATATGCGCTGGGCCTTCTAGTTTTGGGCGCATCACCGGACCTTGGTCCGCCCTTTCGGGTCTGTGCTGCAAGGAAACGATTATACGTCATCTCTATATGGAGATGGGCGCATCAGCCCCTTCGGGTCTGACCGGGCTATCCGTTCCAATCTTTTTTGCCTGCCCTGGCAGGCAAAAAAGGATTTCCACTCTATCCCTTGCGCGGTTTCGTGTCGGGGACAGACCCTTCTTTGAGGAAAACATATATTGGCCGGATGCCGGGAGCCCGGAACAGCGGATCAGGCAGCCATTTTTGGTATTATTTTGCCGGAAAAAGTTTTTTTCTCAAAAATTCAAACAAATATGTAAACATTTGATAAATGGACTTGATGAGGTTATAAAATGAGTATAAAATATTTCATATAATCCATATTGTTGTTAACATTGGAAAAATTTGGGATATGACCAAACAATGAAATGATTATGACCGCGATGAATTGAAAATTAAAAAACCTTGGTGTTGGGCTAAAATACTTTGACAACAGGGGAGAGGGGATAATATTGAAACGGGTAATTGTATCATTACTCATCGGATTGACGTTGACCGGTTTGGCGGCAGCTCAGAGCGCCGGCATGAGGAGTTTCCGTCAGATTGGCGCCGCGACTGCTGAACTGAATACGGATCAGCTTGTGGCTTCTCATCCCAGTTTGTCTATGGGGACCCAGTTAAAGGTAACCAACACCGCAAATGGGAAGGAAGCTATCGTTACAGTAACGGGCCGTATACCCGCTTCGGGGACACGGGTTATCGATCTCTCCAGAGGCGCTTCGGCGCGGCTGGAAATGAACGCATCGGGTACTACGCCGGTGACTATTGAGGTCGTGCGTAATACGGAACTGGCGGCAGCGCCACCGCCACCGCCACCGCCACCGCCGGAGCCTGAACCGGTAAAGGAAGAACCTGTTGTCGTTGCTCGTGAAGAACCTGTCCGTGAAGCGCCCAAAGAAACCATGGAAGAAAAGCCCAGACAGGAATCCGCCTCCGCCCCTGCGCCTATCACCATATATAATACTATTACGGTAGCCCCAAAAACTCCTGCGGAGCCCGTGCCTGTGGCCGTTCCCGTTTCTGCTGTTCCGGCTCCTGCCCAGACCATCCCGGTAATCGTTGCGCCCGTGTTTAAGGCTGTTCCGGCCCCGGTTATTGTAACTGCCCCGGTTTACAGTCAGGCGGCGGTTCCTGCCTGTCCTCCCGCCGTCCCGGTTAAGGTTCTGGTAACTCCGGTTCAACCTCAGGTTCAGGCTCCGTGTCCTCCTGCACAGGCTTCGGTAGTTTATTCCGCTTCTTCCCAGGTAGTGTATAGCCAGGCTCCGGCATACCGTCAGGTACAGCCCCAACAAGTATATGTCCAGCCGCAGATTCAGGCGCCCGCCGGGTATACTCAGCCACAGGCTTCTTACCAGCAGCCTCCGGCTCAACCATCCCAGATGCCGGTGACCGTTTATACAACCTCGTCTTCGACAGCTCAGGCTCCGGTAACAGTCTACACGGCCACCGTTCCTGCGGCCCAGGCTTCGGCAACCATTTATACGGCTCCTTCACAGACCCCCGGCGGGGCCGTGCCTTCTGGCGTCGGCGCGGCAATTAAGCCCCGCATGCCGGATCCGGCAAGTTCCGGGGTCTACCGGGTGCAAGTGGGTTCCTACGCGGATCCCCAAAACGCCCAGGTAGTTGCCGAATCCCTGGTTCGGGCAGGCCTGAGCCCCGCCTATGAACAGTATGGCCAGGTTTGGCGGGTGGTCATTCCCGGGATCAGCGCCCGGCAATTATCCGCCGTGTCCCAACAGCTTGGCGCGTTGGGTATAGGCGAAGTCTGGATACGCCAGGAAGGATAATAGAGTTGTTCAGAAACTTCAGTTTCTGAACAACAACTGCTTAAAACAATCTTTTTATGTTAAGTGCGGCGGAGCCGGTAGTTGGCTCCGCTTTTTTTATCCCCGAAAGAAGCAATACGCATAAGTATACAAAAAATTGCATAAAGATACGATTTCCGCCTGTTTTTTTATTGACGAGAAAAAATGAACACGGTATACTACTGCATATTAAAAGACGGCGGGTTGCGGCCATCCGTACTTTAACATGAATTTGGCGAACCCTGGCCGTGCCGGGGTAACTTTAGCGAAGCTTACAAGGAGATGGAGGTTAAAATGGAAGGAAAGAAAATTGCCGCGGTGGTATTGGCGGCGCTGGTTTCGGTTTCGGTCGTGTTTGCCGGCGGCGGTAAACAGCAGGCCGGCGGCGGGCTGACCGGCAAAGCCGGGACGTTTTCGGTGGGCATGGAAATCGGGTATCCCCCCATGGAATATTACGGTCCCGACGGCAAGACCCCTGTGGGCTTTGACGTGGAACTGGCTAAAGCCCTTGGGACGAAGCTGGGGCTCAAGGTTGAATTTATCGACACCGCCTGGGATGGGATATTCGCCGGGGTGGATAAGGGCGATTATGACTGTATCATCTCGTCCGTCACCTATACCGAAGAAAGGGCGGCCAACTACAACTTCACCAAGCCTTATGTGGCAAATTCCCAGCTTCTTGTGGTACGCAAAAATTCCGCCGTCAAACCAAGGAGCCTGGATGAAGTACCGGGACTCAGGCTCACCTATCAGGCCGAGACGACTTCCGACACCCTGGCCACCGAGTGGATTGCGAAGACCGGAGCCAAGGTTGAGACTTTTGAATATGACAAGGTGATGAACTGTTTTGACGAACTCAACCTGAACCGCGTCGATGTTATCCTGGTAGACAGCGTGGTTGCCGCCGAATACCTTTCCCGCCCGAACAATCCCTACGAGATGAGCGCCGAGGTAAGTAACGACGAAGTTCTGGCTATCTGCGTCAGGAAGGGGAATCAGGCTCTGACCGATACTTTGAATCAGGCTCTGGACGCCCTCTGGGAGGATGGTACTTTAAAGCGGATTTCCCAAAGTATTTTCGGCGCCGATGTAGTTTCCAGCGTTAGATAAGGGGGATACGGGCCGCCGGACGCGGTCCGTTTTTTCTCACAGGAGGGGAGCATGACTTCCATACAAAAAATCATCGCCTGGATTCCCCAGCTTTTGGACGGCGCACGGATAACCGTATCTCTAACCATCCTGGCGGTTTCTGCGGGCCTGTTTTTAAGTCTTTTTCTTGCCCTGGGCAAGATGTCCAAAAACGCCGTCGTCAATAAAATTTGCAGCGCCTACGTGTTTTTTTTCCGGGGGACCCCCCTCCTGATGCAGCTTTACTTTATTTATTACGGCCTGCCGGAGATAAGCCGGGTGTTGACCATCAACAGCCGTTTTAGCGCGGCCTTTATCGCCTTTGGCCTTAATTCGGCGGCCTACTGCGCGGAGATCATCAGGGCGGCGATTCAGAGCATAGACAAGGGCCAGTTCGAGGCGTCCCGCGCCCTGGGTCTTTCTTACGCTCAGGCCATGCGCCTGGTGATCGTTCCCCAGTCCATCAGGCGGCTCATCCCGCCGGTCGGCAACGAGTTCATCATGGTCCTTAAAGATGCCTCTTTGGTGTCCATCATCGCCCTTTCGGACATTACCAAGGTTACCCGGTCCATTTCCTCATCCACCGCTTCGGCCCTGGTCTATATCCCGGCGATGATCCTGTATCTCATCATAACCGCCATATTTTCTCTTATCTTCCACAGGCTGGAAAAAAAGTATTCGGTTTACCAATAGGGAGCGCATCGATGTCCATGATCAAGACGGTTGACGTATGTAAATCCTTCGGTTCCCTGGAAGTGCTAAAAGATGTTTCCATTACGGTGGAACAGCGGGAAGTGATCTGCATCATCGGCCCTTCGGGGGCGGGAAAATCAACATTTCTGCGTTCCCTGAACCGGCTGGAGCGCATAGACAGCGGTAAAATTTATATCGAAGACAAGCTGCTTTTCGACTGCGTTAACGGGGTGAATACCGTAAAGATGCACGCCCATGAGAGGAACACCGCTCTCCTTGAGGTGGGTATGGTATTCCAGAGCTTTAATCTGTTTCCCCACAAGACGGTGATTGAAAATGTAAGTCTGGCCCCGGTTCATGTCCGCAAATTTTCCCCGGAAGAAGCCCGGGAAAAGGCAAAGGTTCTTCTGGACCGGGTCGGCCTGGCCGACAAGGTCAACGCCTATCCGTCCCAGCTTTCCGGGGGGCAACAACAGCGGGTGGCCATAGCCCGCGCCCTGGCCATGGAGCCCAAGATCATGCTCTTTGACGAGCCGACTTCGGCACTGGATCCGGAACTTGTGGGGGAGGTCCTGAGCGTCATGAAAAGCCTTGCCCAGGTGGGGATGACTATGCTGGTGGTAACCCACGAGATGGGCTTTGCCAGAGAAGCGGCGGACAAGGTGGTGTTCATGTTCGCCGGTTCGATCCTTGAGACCGCCTCTCCGGACCGTATGTTCAGTAACCCGGAAAACAGCCGCACCCGTCAGTTCCTGCAAAGCGTGTTGTAGCCGGGCCTTTCAGGTGTGGTTTGTTGCTACTGTTACGGCGCGGAGGTTTATTCCTCCCACAGCCAGGTAGAAAGGTAGCGTTCGCCCGTGTCCGGAAGGACAGCCACAATGGTCTTGCCTTTGTTTTCAGGCCGCCGGGATACGGTAAGGGCCGCTTCCAGAACGGAGCCCGAGGATATTCCTACCAGGATGCCTTCTTCTTTGGCGAGACGCCGCGCCACTGCGCCGGCTTTTACCTCATCGGTAAGGTAGATCTCGTCTATCAAGTCTTTGTCGTATACCTGGGGAACAAAGCCCGCCCCTATGCCCTGGATTTTGTGTGGGCCGGGCTGTCCGCCCGAAAGGACCGGTGAGGCCGAGGGTTCCACGGCGATGAGCTTGATCTCCGGTTTTTTGGCTTTAAGAAACTTGCCCGCGCCGCTGATGGTGCCGCCCGTCCCGACCCCGCCTACAAGGATGTCGATTTCGCCTTTGGTGTCTTCCCAGATTTCGGGCCCCGTGGTCTTCTCGTGAATGGCGGGATTGGCAGGGTTGTTAAACTGCTGGGGGATGAAAGAATTGGGGATGGAAGCCGCGAGTTCTTCCGCCTTGGCGATGGCGCCTTTCATGCCCTTGGCCCCTTCGGTCAGTTCCAGCTCCGCGCCCAGGGCCTTGAGCAGCTTGCGGCGCTCAATGCTCATGGTTTCCGGCATGGTCAGGATAATGCGGTAACCCTTGACTGCCGCCACAAAAGCAAGGCCTATGCCGGTATTGCCGCTGGTGGGTTCGATGATGACCGTCCCCTTCTTAATCTTGCCGTCTTTTTCCGCCGTTTCTATCAGGGCGAGGGCTATACGGTCCTTGACGCTGGAAAAGGGGTTGAAGCTTTCCAGCTTGGCGTACACGACGGCCACCCCGTCATTCAGCTTGTTGATTTTTACCAGCGGGGTATTCCCGATGAGATCCGTAATCCTGTCTACTTTTGCCATTTTCTAACCTCCAAATGTTATATCTTAGTATTTATATAGATATTATATAAAAAATAAAAAAAAATGTCAAGAGGAAAAACGGGCAAAAGCATAGGAATTGGTATCCTGTTTTGGGCGTATCTGTCCGGGATTCCATTCCTTCTGTTCCTTATATAGCGGCAGCCGAAACGCGGCGTTTCTCCCAAAAGAGGAGGTCTGCCCCAAAATACATTTACGTTAGGAGCAAACAGGCAGTTTAAGAAGAAAAATCACGGAGCACGGAGTAACACGGAGTTTTGGGTTACAAATGAGGCTGTTCCAAAACTTCAGTTTTTGGAACAGCTTCATTGGATTTACTGGAAAAACCGGGCCGGACTTTAGTTCGATTTGATCGGGTTGTCCAAGAACCTACGGCTCAAATCTTATTTTTTTCTTTCGTAACAGGCTCCTAGCCCACATACTGCTTAAATCCCGCCGGGCGTTGAAATTATCAGACCTTTGATGGTTTTTGAGGACCTATTCATCGTTTCTTTTTGGTTTTTGGGAACAATATCTGCTCTAAAAAGTTCAAAAGCGCCTCTACATCAAGACTTTCAGTGATTCTGGAGAGGGTCTCAACTTGGGGAAACATCTTGCTTCGCTCGATATTTGAGAGAAAAGTGACCGAAATATCGGCTTTTTCGATCAAGACAACCTGCGAAAGTTGCCGGTAAAACCGAAAATACTTATCTTGCTCTCCAATGCTTTAACGAAGAGGGCAAAGAAGCCGCTCGTGCGCTTTGTGCGCGGCCCCTCCGGAAAACCCGACAGGCGGGCTCACTTGTTGCTTGACAGGCGGAACAAGCTATAGTATTATATTTGCAAGTTATTATTATATTGTAACTATTCAGCCGACTACGGGGGAATAGTGTCGGCAGCGTGTTAAAATAATTGAGAGCAAGAAAAGTTCTAAAGGACCCGCACAGATATAGGGGGTTCTAAATTGTGTTGCGGCTGAATAGTTACATTATATTTTTGGGTTACGTTTTGATCTGTTAAACGCGAAAATGGTGGCCGGGCCTGTACCGGCAAGGAGACGTTTCATCGTGGTAAAAACTCGTAATTCATTGTACTGTAAAGACTTGTCACCCCCCCCCCCCCCCCCTGTTTTTTATTATCCTCTACTAAAATCACGCGCCGCCGCGCATCCGCGGCCTATGCAGCGTATATCCTCGTATCTCCCTCGCTTTTTTCTGTTCAAAACGCCTCTTTGCCGCAAGACAACAGGCAGGCGCTCCAAAGGCAGAAATAAGCGTTATGTCATAAGTCTATTCCCTAAGAGAGAGTTAAAAGAATGGAGAGTAAAGGGAAGAGGGAAGAAGGCCCCCTGGTCAAAGACAGATGTAAGAGTCTGCCGGGTGTTACCCGGTGCGCTTTGAACAGGAGGGTTTTTTATATGGATATGTCTCAAAATTCTTTTGAGACATATCCAGTGTAGTCCACTACAAGGAGGAGTACAATGAGTAAATTTTTCATCAGAATAGCCGCCGTTATCGTGGCGGCAGGGGTGGCGATGACAGCCTGTATGAACCCCGCTGGCAGCTACGAGGACGATGGAGCTATCGACGGCGCCCTTGTGGCAACGTGGCACTCGACGCAGGCGGCGGCTAATAAGGGGGAGTCCGCTGTGTTCGAGATTACGGCTGGCGGCAGACTTACCGGCGATGTATTCAATGCGCCCGCCACGGTCACCACGTCGAAGGGGCGCATCAGCGCGGCTTTCATTGCGAACGGACAAACCATGGACGGCGGATCGGCAGATTATGAGGTCAGGGGGACCGAATTGAAGTTTTCCAATCCGAGTCCCGGCGGAACGAATTATTTTTACATACTGAACAATGCCCTTATGCTTGGCCCTGCCGTTGGTGGTAGTAATTGCTATTATAAGAGTGCCGGCGGCGGTGATCCCGGTGACACCCTGGTAACCGGGGTAAGTCTTGACAATACAACCATCTCAGTCTTGCCGGGTCAAACGGTAACATTAACCGCGATAGTTGAACCCTCGAACGCGACGAACCAGGCTGTAACCTGGAAGAGCAATAATGAAAGTGTCGCGACGGTAACGAACGGCGTAGTTACCGGTGTAGCTAAGGGAACCACGATAATCACCGTAACAACAGTCGACGGTAATAAAACCGCTGTCTGCACGGTAACCGTTACGACAATAGGCAAACCGCAGGTAGCAGTCAATTTCACCGGACCCAGGGATGAAACTATTGACGTGTACGAAAACCGTGATTCCGGCAGTTTGCTTGTATCCGTAAGCGATTCATTTAGCCACTACCGGTGGTTCCTGGACGGCGTTCTGTTGAAAAATGAAACCAGCAATTCCTATACCCTGGACACAGAGAAATTTTTACCTGGACGGCACGAATTAACGGTATTCGTAACCGGCGAGGACGGCGTGGAGTATGCTAAGGCCCTGCGCTTTACTGTTTTTTGGAAATAAGGAGGATTTATAATGAAACACATTAAACAGAATCTTATTTTTGCCGCCCTTGCGGCCTTCGCGGTCTTGACCGCATCCTGTTTTACGCCCCTTGACCCGCCCCCCTCCGCTGTTGCGGAAGGCGCGGGCCAAGTGATCCTTACGGTTTCTCCGGGGCAAGCCGGTTCTGCCCGGACCATTCTGCCCAGGAAAAACCAGGTCTTTAACCGTTATGAGTTAGTCTTTAGCAAGGCAGGCGAGGATAATGTTACGCCCGATGATACTTCAGACATTACCGGAATCGGGGTAAGTCAGGAACTGGCTGCGGGAACCTGGACCGCCACAGTCAACGCCTACAACAGCTTTACGCCCACAGACGGGAAGGAAGAAGAATACCTGGCCGCCCGGGGCAGCGAGGAAGTATCCGTAACTGCGGGACAGTCTGTCCAGGTGACGGTAAACCTTGAACCGGTGATGGAGACCGGGGTGAAAGGTATCTTTACCTATACTGTGACTTTTCCCACTGTAGACAAAGCCACCATGTCCTTGGGGAGTGATTATTCAACGAGTTTGACATCGGGAACGAAGGTTTCCGTGGGGGTAGAACCCGGCTATTACGACCTTACCATCACTCTGAGTAAAGCCGACGGGACTGTCGCCGGGGCTGCGGAAAAGGTACATATCTATTCCGGCCTGGAGTCGGAAGCGGAATACGTTTTTGACGACAATTTTTCCCTTTTAAAGGGCCCTGGTGACAAGGTAACGGCAACGCAGCTATCGACAACCAGCATCTTCGTTTCATGGGACAGCGTTTCAGGCGCATCAAGCTACAAGGTATATCGTAACGACAGCGCGGACGGCGAGTATACGGCGGTAACGTCGTTAACAGGAACATCGTATACCGATACAGGATTATCCGCAAATACAATCTATTACTACAAGGTAACGGCGGTGACCGGCGGAGCGGAAGGACCTAAATCAGACTACGCTGTTGCGGCGACATGGGCGCCGGCGCCATCCACCATAACCGCAACGCAGCGCTCGTCAAGCAGCATCCTTGTTTTATGGGACAGCGTTTTAGGCGCTACAAGCTACAAGGTATACCGCTCCGAGGGCCTCTATCCTTACAACAGTATGTATACGCTGGTGGGTTCGCCAACGGAAACATCGTATACCGATACGGGATTATCTCCAAGTACGATCTATTACTACAAGGTAAGCGCGGTGGGTAGCGCGGGGGAAGGCTCTCAAACAGCAAACTACGCTTCCGCAACAACAATGACCGATGCCGAGGATACAACGATAGAAGGGGTGTACATCGGGATTATTTCTTTTGCGGGAGAGGTAAGCGACATGGGCCTCGTTCGTCTTGATAAATCGGGATCGGGAAGATACAGCCTTGTCAATTGGGTTAATTCACAATACACCATTTCGAATCAAGGCGGTACCGCGCTCTTCTATGCGGTTCATAAGACGCTGGCCAATCTCACAAGCAAGGAAGACCGGTATCCCGCCAATCTTGATTCGGTGAACGTGATTACCTTTACGGATGGGCTTGACAATGGATCAACAGGAATGTCCGCAATCGAGCCGATTGAAGGACATATCTTCGATAGAGAGAATGACTATACTGCGTATGTGAACGAACAAATTACGAATCGCACCATAGCGGACAAGTCCATTACCGCGTATTCCATAGGCGTCAAGGGAAACGATGTTACCAATGCCGCAAAGTTTGAGAGCGATTTGGAGAAAATAGCCAGTACGGGGAACAGCCGGATCTTAACGGATTTTGGAAACCTGCAAACGACTTTTCAGGATATTGCCGACAGCTTGCAGATAACGCAGACGGCCAACACCGGGTTTATGATGAAGACCACTTTGCTTCCAAGCGGCACCAAGGTGCGCATGACCTTTGACGTAACCGGGATGGAGGCTGCGGACGCGGAGTTGTCGTCAAAATATATTGAAGGCAACATAACCAGAACGGGAATGGGAACAAACATAAAGTATACCTTCAATGATATAACCTACGCTGGCGGGCTTGGATCGGAGCAGGGGATGGGCCCCATAACCGGCGTTAGAAACGGTTCGGAGGTTAATTTTGCATTTACCGGCGTTGAAGGCTATGATCCGTCTACCGATGATGAATCCAACACGAAACAATGGCTTATGTCTTCCGGCGAAACGGAGTGGCAAAGAAACAGTGAATATTCAGCAGCCGGCGCGACGACTACCGATATTGAATCGCTCTCCTCAATTATTTATCTGGTGCTGGATTCCAGCACATCCTTGGAGTCGGGGGATATCGAACGGATTAGGAGCGCTGCGGTCACTTTTATCAATTCCCTTTATAGTCAGCTCTATATACCTGTTCCTTTGGGCGTAAACGCAGCCGCGGCGGGCTCAAGCAGCATTACGGTATCGTGGAAACCGGTTTCCGGTGCAACTTACTATAATGTATACCGCTCGACAAGCAGTGAGGGCGAGTATTCTCAGGTGGGGAACTCTACCTCCTCCACTTCCTTAACCGATACGGGACTGTCGGCAAACACGACCTACTATTACAAGGTGTCCGCCTTTAACGACAACGGAGAAGGCGCACAGTCATCGTCTTTTTCCACGAGGACGAAGCTATTCACACCATCAAATGTAATTGCAACGGCGGTGTCTTCAAGCAGTATTACGGTATCGTGGGATCCGGTTTCCGGAGCAACTTACTATAAGGTATACCGCTCGACAAGCAGTGAGGGCGAGTATTCTCAAGTTGGTTCAACAAGCAGTCCCTACACTTCCTATACCGATACGGGACTGTCGCCAAACACGACCTACTATTACAAGGTGTCCG
>JAITBO010000383.1 GCA_031283505.1 Treponema sp.
TATCCGGCGATGACGTTTCGCTTTGCGCTCATGGATACCCCCATTTTGACCATCGGGAACTATTAGCTCCGGATAGTCTGCCTTGATTTGGGTTACTTTTTCAAAATGAGGCAACGCGGGGGCTGGACATTGTATGTTTTTTTTGCTAAAATAAAATTGTTATGGCGCCGTACCCAAGCGGTAAGGGAGAGGTCTGCAAAACCTTTATGCGACGGTTCGATTCCGCCCGGCGCCTTTATTTGTTTTCGTCTTGAAGGTTTCATGTTCTTCCTGAGCAATCTATAAATTCACGGTTGCCCAACCTCTTCCCGAACAAGGGGTCTCACGATAGTCAGACCATCGGGAGAGGTCTCTACGGTCTTGTTTCTGCCATTCGGGAATTCATCCAGAAATTGGACTATGGGGAACTGGGGATTTTCCGGGTTCACGTCCACCACCTGGCCTTTTTTACCGTTTGAGAGCAGGACATAGAGACCGATGGGATAAAGGGACAGGGAATAAACCAAAGCCCGGACTACGGTATCATCGTATTGTTTTCCCACATTTTTCAGAAGGTCCAGTATACCCGTATGGCCGTCTTTGGCGTCTTTGTGGGGGCGGGCATTGGTTAGGGCTTCGTAGGAACAGGCTACGGCGATGATCTTGGCGTAAAGACTGATTCTGTTACCCGTGAGTTTCTGGGGGTAGCCTTCCCCGTTTTCCCGCTCATGGTGTTCCAGGGAAGCCAAACCTATGATCAGGGGAAAGCCGAAAGACTTGAGCATCTTGTAGCTGAGTATGGGGTGGGTCAGGATGGCCTTCCGTTCCTGGGAGGAGAGAGCGCGTTTGCTCAGGTATATCTGTGGGGGGAGCTTGATCATCCCTATTTCGTGAAGCAGGGCGGCCACTCCCAATTCAATGAGCCGGTGAGACGGCAGCTTGAGGTACGCGCCTATAATAATCGATATAATTGTGGAAGTTACCGTGTGGGCCGCCAGGTAATTGCGGCTATTAGTCTCCCGGCTGCCACGGGGATTTTCAATCACCCTGAGAAGATAGCGGCGGTCTTCCTTGATGATCTCGCAGGCTTCCTTCATTTTTTCCGTAACAGCGTTAAATTCAAGCTCCCCGGTGATAGCTATTTGAGTGAAGATAGACTCCACGTATTGCTGCAAGTTCCGGTAAAAAGTTTCGGCCCGTTTGAGATGGTCCCCATCGTTCAGGCTGACATCCTTTGTCGTTTCCGCCTCATCATTTCCGTCGGGATTTCGGGAAAAATACTCCTCCGTGTTCTCACCCTCGCTCGTGATCTCCTTGATGTCCCAGGCGGTTAAGGCGTTCTTCAACCCTTCGGTAAAAGGCATCTCCGGCGTGGTGATAATGAATTGGCCGTCAATGTATGAAGGTTTGGTAAAATAGCTGCCTGAAGGGATATTTTTAACGATAAAACTGCTCATCTTGTAACTCTTTACTCCTGCGCATGATGAATACCCTGCCCCGGGGGGACGGTAGATTTTGGGAAAGCGACCGCCTTTCAGTTGACTTCGCTATTCCTATCATCTATCATGAATTTCTAAATTCCAGGGGGAAGCCGCGATTGAAATTCAAGATAGTTTTTATTCTATTTAATTCTATTATAATAATTTTTTTACTTTTCGTCTTTATTTTGTCGTTTTTTTTTCTGGGAGCGGACTTTGCCGGCGTCTTTTGGCGCGGCACCTGGCCTTTGGCGGTCATGCTGGCCCTGATTCTCCTTGGCATGGACGTTTTTTACCTCTGTAATCACCGTTTTTTTCACCTTTTAGAACGGGAGGACTGGTCCGCCCTGGTTCAATACCTGGAAGGCAGGGTCATCAAACGGGGGCGCTATTCCTCCCCGGCGGTACGCCTTTTGGCGAATACCTACATGGTTCTGTCGGATTACCAGGCGGTAAGGGATCTGGAAGACAAAACCACCGCCGCAAAACCGGCCCTGGTGGACGCCAACGCTCTTGTCTTTGGGACCGCCCGGATTTTGAGTAAGGATTATGAGGGGGCCTTCCGTTTTTTTGAGGAAAAGGCCGGGAAGATGAGGGGCCGGACCACCGCCTGGGTTCGCTGGTACGCAAGTTTCGCCCGGCTTCTTGACAGGCGGTTTTCCCAGGCGGCGGACCGGTTCGCCGAGATGGCCAAGGAAGAGGGGGAGGCGGCGCTCGCCGGGCTTTCCTCCTATTTTTTGACCGCTACCCTTGCCGAGGCCCTGCCGGACCGGGGCCCGGAACTAATAGCGGCGGGCATGGAGGGCAGGGAACGGGTACGCGCCGCCCTGCCTGACCGGGACGCCTGGAACAGGGAAACAGGCAAGATACGCGGCGAAGTGTACGTTGCGGTTCTGTCCAAATATCTCGATGAAACCGCAGAATGGCTCTACTTCAAGGAGAATTTGACATGAGGACCTTTCTTAAATCTTCCAAGCTGAACGATGTCTGCTATGATATACGAGGCCCGGCCCTGGAGGAGGCTAAACGCCTGGAATCCGAAGGATACCGGGTCATCAAGCTCAACATAGGTAACCCCGCCGCCTTTGGCTTCAACGCCCCGGACGAGATCATTCATGACATGATCCTTAACCTACAGAACGCCCAGGGATACATTGATTCCCAGGGGCTTTTCGCGGCCCGCAAGGCGATTATGCAGGATTTTCAGTCCAAAGGGGTCATGGATGTGGAGATAGACGACATCTTTATCGGGAACGGGGTGAGTGAACTCATCATGATGTCCATGCAGGGCCTCCTTGACCCCGGCGACGAGGTACTGATCCCCATGCCCGACTACCCCCTGTGGACCGCCGCAGTGAACCTTGCGGGAGGAAAGGCGGTGCATTACCTCTGCGACGAGGCCGCCCTCTGGTTCCCCGATTTGAAGGACATGGCATCCAAGGTCACGGGCAGGACCAAGGCCGTCGTTATCATCAACCCCAACAACCCTACCGGGGCGGTATACGACCGCGCCGTCCTGGAGGGGATAGCCCGCATCGCCAGGGAACACGAGCTTATCGTGTATGCCGACGAGATCTACGACCGTATAACCTATGACGGGGCCGGGCATATCCCCATGGCCTCCGTGGATCCGGAGGCGCTTACCATCAGCTTCAATGGGATGTCCAAGGCATATCGGGCCGCAGGGTTCCGCTCCGGGTGGATGGCCCTTTCGGGCAACAAGAAGGCCGCCGCCGGCTATGTGGAGGGCCTTGTTATGCTTGCCAATATGAGGCTCTGCGCCAATGTGCCCGCCCAGTTTGGCATTCAGACCGCCTTGGGGGGTTACCAGAGCATCAACGATCTAGTCCTGCCCGGAGGCCGCCTCCACGAACAGCGGGACGCCGCAGTGAGCCTGGTCAACTCCATTCCAGGGCTCTCGGTGGTCAACCCCCAGGGGGCTCTCTACTGTTTTCCCCGGATAGACACCGCCAAATTCAACATCGCCGATGACGAGCGGTTCATCCTGGATCTGCTTGTGGACCGGCACTTACTTCTGGTTCAGGGGACGGGCTTCAACTGGAAGGCCCCCGATCACTTCCGCATCGTCTTTCTTCCAGACAAGGAGACCCTCACCAACGCCATGTACCGGCTGGGAAAATTCCTGGAGCATTACCGTCAGAAATGAAGCTGTCCCGGAGTAAGCCCGAACCCCGACACGATTAAACCTGTGGATTTGGGCGCATCCGGCGCACGC
>JAITBO010000062.1 GCA_031283505.1 Treponema sp.
ATTAATAATAATTATTATTATTATAATATAACAAGGACTAAAAAAATTCAAGAGGGATTTTACGAAAATATGATGAAAATCTGCCGTATTGAAACATCAACAGGGTCCTGGTATTATTGTGTCAATTATTCAGGTAAGGCTATTTAAAATAGAGGTTTTGAAATAGCTTAGGTTATTTTCAGTTGGGGAATTTTATGCAGTCATTAGGTATCAACATCGGTTCTACAAGTCTAAAAATGGTTTTAGCAGACAATGAGCGTCCCGCCGGGATTTCCCCGGTTGTTTGGAGTGCGGCGATCCCTCACGAGGGGGATTTCGCCCAGGCGGTGCGGAAACTCCTGGCGGAGGGGCGGATTCCTTCGGGGATTCCCGCCCTGGTAACCGGCAACGAAGGCCGGTTTATGTTCGAGACCGCAGGTACTTTGGAGCCTCTTTGCGTAGAGGCCGCCCTGAGAGCCCTGAATCTTAGGGCCGATGCAGTGGTAAGTATGGGCGGGGAGGACCTGGTGGTCTATTCCCTGGACGCCCAGGGCAAGATAGTTAATAATTTTTCCGGGAATAAGTGCGCTTCCGGGACCGGGGAGTTTCTGAAACAGCAGCTTGCCCGCATGGACATGACCGTGGACGACATCGACAGGGTGCCTGACACCGCCACGGTGTACTCCTTGTCTACCCGTTGTTCGGTGTTCATGAAAAGCGACTGCACCCACAGACTGAACAAACGGGAAGCCACCAAGGATGACATCGTTCTTTCCCTTTCGGACGTGATGGCCGTCAAGGTCATCGACTTTCTCAAGCGGGCCAGGATTTCGAGTGGCCGGGTAGTCCTGACCGGGGGTATAACCCTGAACCGGCATATCGTCCGGTTTATCCGGGAAAAGGCCCCGGATATCGAATTTATCATTCCGGAAACCGCGCCGGTCTTTGAGGCTCTGGGAGCGGCGGTCATAGCCCCCAAATCCGGGAGTCCCCTTCCCCGGGCGGATAAGCTTTTGAGGTCCAACGCCGTCCGGTTCGGGACCATGGAGGCTTTGCGGGACTGGCAGGATAAGGTGCGGTTCTTCGAGGCAAAGGAAGGGGCGGTCAAAGCCGGCCGGAAGTACATCCTGGGGGTGGACGGTGGGTCTACCACTACCAAAGCCTGCCTGGTGGACACCGAAACCGATGAGATTGTGGCAAGTCATTACGGCAGGACCCATGGGGACCCGGTCAAGGCCCTCAGGGAATGTCTCAGGATCATCCAGGACAAAGTGATTGCCGATACGGGGGACAAGAAGGTGAACATCGTCCTGGTGTCCACTACCGGGTCTTCCCGTGAGATTCTCGGGGTGTTCCTGGAAACTCCCGGAGTTTACAACGAGATCATCGCCCACTCGGTGGGAACCACCTATTTTGACCCGGAGGTGGAAACCATCTTCGAGATAGGGGGGCAGGATGCCAAGTATGTGCTTCTTAAAAACGGGGTCCCCATAGACTACGCCATGAATGAGGCCTGTTCCGCCGGGACCGGTTCTTTTCTGGAAGAATCCGCCGCCGGAGACCTGTCGATTCACAGCGCCAAGGACATAGGGCCCATCGCCCTTCACGCCGACGCCCCCCTCAAATTCGGGGAACACTGTTCGGCTTTCATCAATTCGGACATACGCAAGGCGGTCCAGCAGGGGGCCACCAGGGAGAACATTACCGCAGGGATCGTCTGTTCCATTGTGGCCAACTACCTCAACCGGGTAGTGGGGAACCGTACTATAGAGGGGAAGATCTTCCTCCAGGGCGGGGTAGCCAAGAACCCGGCGGTGCCCCTGGCCTTCGCCATGATGCTGAACAAGGAAATCCTCGTGCCTCCTGCGTCGGAACTCATGGGCTGCTTCGGGGTAGCCCTCCTGGCCAAGCGCAAACAGGCCGACGGGCTCTTGAACGAAAAGACCGTGGACATAGATGATCTCCTGTCCAGGGAAATAGGGTACGAGCGGGTTTTTAAGTGCCAGTCCTGTAACAACTACTGTCCCATCCAGGTCCTCAACGTGAACGGCCACAAGTATATGTTCGGGGGCCGTTGCAATAAGTACACCAATATGCGCAAGCAGGCGGCGGTTCCGGGGACTGGGGGCGCACCGGTTCCCGATTATGTGGAGAGGCGGCAGAAATTACTCTTTGAAGACTTCGTACCCCCGGCGGACCAGTTCGTTCCCCGGCGGCAGTACACCGTGGGGATACCCCGGGCTTTTTCCGTCCATACCCTGTACCCCCTCTACGTTTGGTTTTTCCACGAGCTGGGGATAAAAACCTTCCTTTCTACCGAAGTGGTTCACGCCGGGGTGGCACGGGCGGAATCGACCTACTGCTTTCCTGCGGAGATCGCCCACGGGGCGGTGCAGGACTGTCTGGACAAAGGCGCGGACTACGTGCTTCTGCCCCATTTTCGGGATATGCCGAGCTACGAAAACGAGGTACACGCCAACTTCTGCCCCATTACCCAGAGCCTGCCCTATTATATCGAGAAGGCTTTTCCGGATGTTGATAAAAAGCGCTTCCTCCCCCTGGTGGTAAGCTTCAAATTTGGGGAGGGAAAGGCCCTGGAGCTTTTCACGGGGATGACCGAAAGGCTCGGCATAAGCGCTACGGAGACCAGGGACGCTTTTGGGAAAGCCCTGAATATGCAGATGGCTTATTTCAGCGCTGTCAAAAAGCTGGGGGAAGAAGCCTTGGCGGAGGCCCGGAAATCTGACCGGCCGGTGATAGCCCTCCTGGGCCGGCCCTATAACGCCTTCACCGCCGAAGCCAACATGGGGATACCTCGGAAATTCACCACCAGAGGGTATACGATTATTCCTTTTGACATCCTTCCCTTCGCGGAAGAAGAGATATTCCCCAATATGTACTGGTACTACGGCCAGCAGGATGTAAAGTCCGCAGCCCTCTTTAAAAAAGAAGACAATATCTATGTCACCTATATAACGAATTTTTCCTGTGCGCCGGATTCGTTCATCCTTCATTATATCAAGTGGATCATGGGCCAGAAGCCCTTCCTGGTCCTGGAACTGGATTCCCATTCCGCAGATGCCGGGGTGGATACCCGTGTGGAAGCCTTTCTGGACATCATAGACGGCTACCGGGCCAAAAAGACGGAGATTGAAAACGAGCGGTATAACAACGGCTGGCGTTTTGTGGCGGAAAGGGCGCCCGGTTCTTCCTCCTTTAACCTCAGGGTGGACAACGACAAGACCGGCGAGAAGGTTCCCATTATAGGGAACAAACGGGTAAAGGTGCTTCTGTCCAATATGGGGGCTATTTCTACCGAGTACATGGGCGCCGCGGTCAGGCGGTTGGGCATCAACGCCGAAGCCCTGCCGGTAGCCACGCCCAAGACCATACAGGTAGCCCGCGCCCACGCTTCCGGGAAAGAGTGTGTCCCAAGCCACCTGGTCTTGGGAAGCGCCCTTCAGTTCTTCTTCAGCAAGAAGTACCGCAAGGACGAACTTTACCTCCTCTTTGTGCCCATCACCACCGGCCCCTGCCGGACCGGTCAGTACTACGTCTTCTACGAGAACCTTTTCCGGGACCTGCGTTTGGAAAATGTGGCGATCCTGATCCTTTCTGCGGACAACTCCTACGGGGAGCTGGGCCCCGGCTTTTCCCAGGCCATGTGGAAGGGCCTGGTGCTGTCCGACTATCTCAAGGACATTCAGACCTCCATCAAAGCTCTGGCTGCCGATCCGGTTAAAGCCCAGGCGGATTTTGAAACATCCTGGCGCCGGGTCATGTCCGCAGTGGAACACAATCCCGGACATATCTGGAAGGAATTGAAGCGGGTCGCTCAAGATGTGAAAAAAATCCCCTTCAAACGCCGTCTGGTGGATTGCCCCAAGGTACTCATCGTGGGGGAAATCTACGTGCGCCGGGACGACTTTGCCGTAGGGGAACTTACGGATCTGATGAGTGAGCGAGGCATCGTGGTGAAGGTGGCGGGCATCTCGGAATGGATACATTATCTGGATTTTGTCCGCGAGTATTCCTACAAAAAACTCCTTAATCTAAGGAAGAAGGGAACGCGCCTTTTCTCCAAGCCCTGGAGGGATCTCCGCAAGCTGGAAATCGAGGAATGGTGGAAGCATTCCGTAGAAAAGAAGGTCCTTAGGATTTTGGAACCCACGGGCCTCATCCCCAGGACCCCCCACAATATGTACGAAATCATGGAGAATGCCCAGAAGTATTTCGTGAACCTGGAGCTTAATTCGGAAATCGCGGTCTCAAGCGGCGCCGCCGCCACGGCCATGGAACAGGGCTACTCAGGTATCGTGAACATCAGCCCCTTTGCCTGTCTTATAGGCCGGGTCATCGAGGGCCTTTTTACTCCCTGGGCCCGGGAGCGGAACTACCCCATCCTGTCGGTGGAGGTGGACGGCAATTTGCTCCCGCCGAATATCGTGAACAAGCTCAACATCTTCATGGTCAACGTCCTGCGCTTTAAGGGGGGCGGCGATCTTTCCAGCCTGGTGGACGAGGCGGGGAGTCATCACTCGGAAGGCGCTCCCGGCGACTTAATCGAGGCGGAGCGGAAGATCACGGGAGAGGCCGATCGGGAGTTGGTGGGCGCCGGTTCCACCGGGGCAGGAGTATAAGGAATATGCGTTGGATACCGGCGTCTATGTACGGTATAATTTGAAACGGAACGGTATTTACCGTAAAAATATGCGTATAAATCAAAAACTGCGATGGGCTCTGGTCCTCTCCGGGGGAGGGGCCAAAGGGTTGGCCCATATAGGGATCATCAAAGCCCTGATGGAAAAAGGTTATCCTGAGCCTTCCCTGATAGTGGGAACGTCCATGGGGGCCATAGTAGGCGGACTTTACGCTTCGGGAATGGGGATTCAGGAGATGGCCCGGTTTGTGCTTGAGGAATTCGACATAACCCAATACCTGGACAGCTTTGTATTCAAGCTGAACGGGCCGGTGGGGAAGATCCTTCAGGCGGGGCAGATTGTCGGGACGCTGACAGGCAAGCCGGGGATGGATTCGGGGAATCATGCGCTTGCGTTGATTGAAAGGCTTGCGGGGTGTAAGAATTTTGAGGAGACCCGCATCCCCTTCCGGTGCAACGCGGTGGACATTGTTTCCGGGGAAGAAGTGGTGTTCCGGTCCGGCAATCTTGCCCGGGCCATACGGGCGTCCATGTCTTTTCCCCTTTTTTTTGAGCCTTTGACGGAGGGAGAAATGTCCCTTGTTGACGGCGGGCTTGCGGACAATATGCCTGTCCGCATTGCCGGTGAGGAGGGTTTCAGGCATATTTTGGCCGTTGAAGTCGGCGCTTTCAAAACCAGGCCCATACGTGATTTTGATACGGCCCCCAAAGTTGTTTACCGCTCCCTGGAAGTAGTCCTTAATCTGATACGTAGTCAGGCCGGCAAGGATCATCCGGCCTTGGTTATTAAAGCCGCGCATGACAACGCCACGCCTCTTTCCTTTGAGAAGAAATGGGAACTGGTGGCTTTGGGCGAGCAGGCGGTCCGGGAGAACGAAAAGGCCTTGGCGGTTTTCTTCGGTTCCGGTCTGCGGGCGTCTATGGCAAGGCGGTTTTACCGGAAATCCCGAGGAGGTTGGTATGCAAAGACTGAATAAAAGCATTGAGGCTTTAGTCGCCGCCTATGGTTCCCAGGGGCTGGTGAATTCTTCCCGGGGCGATAATCTGCCCAGTCAGGAGAGCATCGAGGACATCCTGCGGGGCCTGAGTGAACTCATGTTCCCCGGATTCCGGGAAAACGCGGGGCTGGACCGTGACAACCTCATGCTTATTACCGGCGAAAGGGTCCACCACATAGCGCGGGAACTCATACGGGAAGTGGAAAAGAGTATCGTCTTTTCCGTCCGGCAGGGGGTTTTTTCCTGCGGAAAAGACGGCTGCCATGCGGCGGCGGAACTCATTGTGGACGGTTTCTTCGACGAACTCCCCAAGATACGCCACGCCCTGATTCTGGATATGAAGGCCGCTTTCAGAGGCGATCCGGCTGCCAGAAGCGAGGAGGAGGTGATCCTCTCCTATCCCGGCTTTGAGGCTATCACGGTCCACCGGCTGGCTCATTTCTTCTGGAAATACCAGGTCCCCCTGATCCCCCGCATGATGAGCGAGCTGGTTCACAGCCGCACGGGTATAGACATACATCCGGGCGCGGAAATAGGGGAGTCCTTCTTCATAGATCACGGGACCGGAGTGGTCATAGGGGAAACCACGGTTATAGGCAGGGATGTCAAACTTTATCAGGGAGTGACTCTGGGGGCCCTCTCGGTCAAGAAGGAACTTGCCGACAAGAAGCGCCACCCCACCATAGAGGACAACGTTACGATCTATTCGGGAGCCACTATCTTGGGGGGCGAGACGGTTATAGGGCGGAATTCCGTTATCGGGGGCAACGTGTGGATCACCCATCCGGTCCCACCCGACTCTACGGTATATATTCGCGTCGGAGATCAGGTGATGGAGCCCATGCATTAATGGATATGGAGAAAGATTCCGCAGAATACGGCGTTTGCGAGGACGCCGGGCATTCTATGGAAGCCAGGCTTCCGGGTGAAGAAAAAAAATCCGCTTTTGTGGCAGTTGTAGGCCGGCCTTCGGTGGGAAAATCCACTCTGGTCAACACCCTCTGCGGTGCCAAGGTCGCCATTGTGAGCCCGGTCCCTCAGACTACGCGGAACGCCATCAGGGGCATTGTCAACCGGCCGGAAGGGCAGCTTATCTTCGTGGATACTCCGGGCCAGCATATTTCGGAGCGGAAACTGAACAAGCGGCTCATGGAGGTAGCTGGCCGGGCCGTAGGGGAGGCGGAACTCATTCTTTATGTGCTGGACGTTTCCCGGAAACCCGGCCCTGAGGAAGAGGCGGTGGCGGAACGTCTGGCAGGTTATACGGAGCGCATGGCGGTGGCCATCAACAAAATGGACGCCCCTGGTGTAAAGATTGAGCCTGTCCGTGAATTTTTGGAAGCCCGTTTTCCCGGCCTGGATAAATCCCGGTATTTTCCCGTTTCCGCCCTGAAAAACGAGGGATCAGGTGCGCTTTTGTCCTGCCTTTTCACCATGGCTTCCTGCGGCCCGCTCTTTTATCCCGGCGATTACTACACCGATCAGGACCTGAATTTCCGTATCGCCGAAATCATCAGGGAGAAAGCCATCAACCGCCTGCGCCAGGAACTGCCCCATTCTCTCTACGTAAGTGTGGCGGATGCGGAGCTGAAGGACGGGAATACCCGGCTTTGGGTCCGGGCCTTTATTATCACCGAGAGGGAATCCCAGAAAGGCATGGTGGTGGGCAAGGATGGCGCCATGATCAAGGCCATACGCCAGGCCGCGCAGAAAGATCTGAACCGCATCTTTGACTGGAAGGTGGAACTGGACCTGCGGGTCAAAACCTCCCATGACTGGCGCCACAACGATGCCATTCTCAGGCGCATTATCGGACGGTAATCTTAGGAACTATACATAAAAAAATGCGTGGAGGATCGTTTGTCCCCCATTTTCTACACCGCCCAATCCCGGCTGGCGCCGCCGTCCACCCGGAGTTCCGGGATTTTGGCCCCCGTGTCCTTTTCCATGGCCCGGATCAGGTCCAGACTCTGATAGGCGATGGACTCCTCCGCAGCCCGGATGATGTGATACCTCTTGGTGCCCCTGGTGATCCCCACAATGCAGCCCCGGGCGTACATATCCCAATAAGGAGCGCCCAGACCCGTAAAGGCGGGAACCATGTAGACCCCGCCGGTATCGGCAACCTTACCGGCGTAATACTCGGAATCGGCGCTTTCGGTGATGAACCGCAACTCGTCCCGCAGCCACTGAATCACCGCGCCGCCCACAAAGACGCTACCCTCCAGGGCGTACTGGATCGTTCCGGGAAGGCTCGCGGCAATAGTGGTAAGAAGACCGTTGCGGCTTTCGCAGGGTTCATTCCCGGTGTTCATCAGCAGGAAACAACCTGTGCCGTAAGTGTTCTTCGCCTCCCCTTTCCTAAAGCAGCACTGACCGAAAAGGGCGGCCTGCTGGTCCCCGGCAGCGGCGGCAATGGGAATCTCCGCCCCCTGGATGTTGGCCGTGCCGTACACCGAGCTTGAGGGCCGCACCTGAGGCAGCATGGCCCTGGGGATGTCCAGGGTTTTAAGCAAAGTATCGTCCCAGTCCAGGCTGCGAATATCAAAGAGCATGGTCCTGCTGGCATTAGTATAATCCGTCACATGGACCGTCCCGTTGGTCAGCTTCCAGATAAGCCAGGTGTCCACAGTCCCAAAAAGCACCTCACCCCGGGCCGCCTTTTCCCGCGCGCCCTCAACATGATCCAGAATCCACTTGACCTTGGTCCCCGAAAAATAGGCATCCGGAACCAGACCCGTGGTTTTCCTGATGTAATCCGAAAGCCCCTGTTTCACAAGACCGTCCACAATCTCCGCAGTACGCCGGCACTGCCATACAATGGCGTTGTAAACAGGCCGTCCCGTGGCCTTGTCCCACAGAACGGTGGTTTCCCGCTGATTCGTGATCCCTATGGCGGCAATATCCCCCGGCGCAACTCCCTGCTGGGTGATAAGCTCCATCATCACCGCGTACTGGGAGGAGTAGATCTCCATGGGATCGTGTTCAACCCATCCCGCACGGGGATAAATCTGGGCGAATTCCTTCTGAGCGGTCCCAACTATCTTCTGATCCTGGTCAAAAAGAATAGCCCGGGAACTGGTTGTCCCCTGATCCAACGCGAGAATATACCTGGCCATACCTGCACTCCTTACATATAATCTTTACAAACCGAGGCTGTTCCAAAACTTCAGTTTTTGGAACAGCCTCAACCATCAACAAGTTAGGGAGGGGGGGAAGTCTCCCCCTACGGGTGCATCACGGATGCGCCCTACCCCCTCTGCGGGGGCGCGCCCCCCCCCCAACCCCCCCGGGAACAAGGCGAAACGCCCGGCCCCTCATTGAAAAGGACGCCGGACAATTATTAAAAACCGGCCCGTTTTATTTTTTTCCGACAGCAATCAACGCCTCCGCCCGGTGATCGTAGGGGGACTCGTCCCAATCGCCGTAGAGTTCCACCTTGGAAAAACCCGCATCGAACAGGAGCTGCCGGAGTTCGGAAGCGGCGTACAGACGCTGGGTAAAGGTCTTTTCGATACGCCGGCCATCTTTTTTGTCGATGAGGATCCACCGGTTCTCAAGGAGGGACCAGGAATCCAGAGGGGCGTATTTCGTAAGAACCATAAAGCCTGCCCGTTCAAACCATTCGGCTTCAACAAAATCCCGGACCGCCATCTCTTTTCCCAGGGTTTCGATGATAAAAACACCGCCATCTTTAAGGGAATCCCGGGCGTTTTGGACCAGGATCCGGTCATCTTCCGGATTTTCAAAATACCCAAAGGATATGTAGAGGTTTACCGCCAGATCGAAGGCGGCGGGACGTTTGAAGGAACGGACATCGGAGCGGATAAATTCTATGTCCAGGTTTTTATAAGCCGCATCGCCCCGGGCGGTTTTCAGGTAAGCGCCGGTAATGTCCACTCCCACGGGGGAGAAGCCCCGGCGGGCCAATTCCAGGGTGATACGGCCAAACCCGCAGCAGAGATCCAGAACCCGCGGAGGGGAAGCGGCGTCCGTCCGGTACAGGTCCGGGCAGGCCAGGCGGGTGATCCCGTCGGCCACCCGGGGAATTTCGGTCATCCTTTTATCGTCAAACATGACAGGAGCGTACTGTTCCCAAAAGTTGCTGCCATAAAACCATTCATTCCCGGGCCGGGCATCGCTGTTCATAAAAAATTATTATACCAGGAAATATGGTAAATGCCTATAAAGATATTATAATTAAGGAATGAAGAGAATATCTATTAATAAAGGTTCTTTTATGGCGTTTCTTTCCATTGTGAGCATAATGCTCATCGGCTCCTGTCAAAGTTCCCCTGAGGCTCTATCCAGGAGAAAACGGCAAGCTCAAGGTAATATTGAGCCTGTAACTTTCAAAACCGTGGTTAAATCCGAAACCGTACCTCTAAGCCCGGATCCTGGATACGAAGGTTCCCGAATGCTCATCATTATGAGCATTCAGAATATCCCAAGCCGGGGAAAACTGGGGGATCTTATCCGGAATACTATATTCAACGGGATTGATCCCGAAGAGTATGGGGAAAAGATCATCGCGGGTTATCGTTCGCAGTACCAGGAGGAGGGAAAACAGTCCCTGGCGGAAGGTGGCGTACCCTCCGAATCATGGAACTGGGAATACAGCGAAACCGTTGAGGGTACGGAAATAACTCCGGAACGGGCTATATCAGGGATAAACAGATGCTTTGTCATCTATAAGTCCCGGGAATATTACCTGGGAGGCGCCCACGGCATGAGAGAAAAGCGGTATTTCCTGTTCGATACGGTTAAAGGCAAACGGATCGGTCTGGACGAGCTTATCCAAAAAAACGTCCGTATGACCCTGCGGCGCCTTATAGCGGCCAAACTGCGGGTTCACGCAGGGCTTGAGGAAAACGCTCCCTTGAGCCAGGGCGGTTTTTTTACGGATCTGCCCGAAATTCCGGATAATTTTTTCCTTACCTCTAACGGCCTTGGCTTTCACTGGGATCCCTATGAAATAGCCCCTTATGTGATGGGTTCTGTGGAAATCATCATTCCCTATGATGAGCTTATGGATGTGCTGCGTTAGGATATTCTGCGGGAATAAAGCGCCCGGTATTTGGGGTTGTTTCAAAATATCATATTTTGAAACAACCTTATTTACTCATGTTATGCAGGAAGAATAATATGAACCACGAACAATATGAACTTTTGAGGTTAAATCCATAGTTTATTCGTGAAATTGCGGAGCATCGGTTCGATCACTTGCATAATAAGGGAATAACATAGCTATTTAGCCATGTAGTTGTCGTGCGTTTTTTTAATAAATTTTGTTAAGCCCGCACGGCATATAGTCCGATATTTTAAAAATTAACGGAGGAATACCCATGAAACGTTATCACATCAAATCTGAACCAGGACAGATTGAATATCTGGATATTATCAACGAAAACAAAGACGGGTACATTATCCGCGTTACCAGGATAAAAGACGGTTATGAAAAGGTAATTGAAGAACTTTTGAGCAGGCGCCTTTTTAATATATGTCTAAAGACGGGATTCATCTATCAAGCGGAAAAAAACGTCGTTCCGGCAGCGTAAGGGATTGGAGGGGCGCTCAGACCCTTTGGGTCTGAGCGTTCTTTGCGCAGGGCGCAAAGAATGGAGCGAAGCGGAACCCCGGAAAGCCTGGTTTCCGACGACGGACCCGGAGGGTCTGAAAGCGCCGGAAATACGCCCAAATTACCTTGAAAAAATTTTCTAAATGCAAAATTACTACCGGGGCCGGTTGCCGTCCGGTCCTTTCAAATCCGGTCTTGTATTCTTTGGCCCTTGTCATTTAGACTGAATTTATGAAATTCCGGGTAAAAATATTTTTAGTTGTCCTGCCTCTTATCGTTGTAACTCTCAGCCTGACGGAAATCGCTTCTTATTTCCATGCGGTAAACGGCGTCACCCGTCTAGCTAGACAGCTTTTGGGGTTTAAACTGGAGGAACTGGAAAAATACGTTGAAAATCAGTGGGAACTTCTGGTGGAAAACAACTATGCCGGAAGGCCCGATATGGTGGAGGCCGCCAAAATCGCGGTGGAAATGTATGCCCGGAGCATCATCCTGAGCGATACCGAAGTGATCTTTGCCCTGGACGGGGAAGGAAACACGGCTATGTCGAGTTCCCCTTTGCAAATCACTGTTGACGAAAAGGCCGCTCTTTTGAATCTGCTTAAAGCCGGAGGACACGGCCTCCTTACTGCTGTCATGGACGGGGAAAAGCGGGTGTTTCAGACCTTTTTCTTTACTCCTTTTCAGTGGCATATCCTTATCAGCGAAAAGAGCGATGTTTTCTACCGGGACGCAAACCAAATTACGATCCAAACGGTCATCACCCTGGGGGCCGCCATCGTCCTTGCGGTGATACTCCTCCTTCTGGTTGCCCGGCGCCTTACCGATCCTCTGGATAAGATCGTCAAGGCCATGAACAACATCATAGAGTCGTCGGACCTTTCTTCCCGGGTAGAGGTAGAGTACCAGGACGAGACGGGCAAACTGGCCTATACCTTCAACCGCATGACAGCGGAACTGGACTTGGCTTACGGTCAGATTAAACGTTATGCCTTTGATGCGGTGCTGGCCGGCAAGAAAGAAGAGCGTATACGCCAAATTTTCCAGAAATACGTCCCCAAAGACGTGATTGAACAGTTCTTTACATCCCCGGAAAAAATGCTTACCGGAGCCAACCGGGAGATTGCGATACTTTTTTCCGACATACGTAGCTTTACCACCATTTCCGAAGGTATGAATCCGGGAGATCTGGTGAATTCCCTGAACCGGTATTTTTCCGGCCAGGTGGATGTCATCATGAACCGGAACGGCATAGTGGACAAATATATAGGCGACGCCATTATGGCTTTTTGGGGCGCTCCCAGAAAGCGCGATGACGACGCCCTTCAGTCTATCCTCTCCGCCCTGGACATGATAGATGTCCTTAAGGACTTCAACGAACAACAACGGAAGCTCAACAAACCTGAATTCCGCATCGGCATAGGCATCAACTACGGAGAAGTGACGGTGGGAAACATAGGTTCCGAACGGAAGATGGATTACACAGTGATAGGGGACCCGGTAAATCTTGCAAGCCGCCTGGAAGGACTCACCAAAACGTACCATGCGGAAATTCTTATTTCCGAGGGGATCTACGCGGAAATACGGAAACTGGCCCCGGATGTCCGCGCCCAGGGGCTCAGGTTCCGCCTTCTGGATACGGTAGCCGTAAAAGGCAAGACCAGGGGAGTAAAGATATTCACGGTAAAACGTGTCCTTTCCCCGGCGGAAGAAAAGGCCTGGCCCCTCCACAACCAGGGCATGGAACTCTACTACCGCCGTTCCTTCACGGAAGCGGGCGCGAAATTCAGGGAGGCCCTGGCCTTGCTTCCCGGCGACTTTAGCAGTGAAAACCTCCTTAACCGCTGTACCGCCTATGCCGTAAACCAGCCCCCGGCGGGGTGGGATGGAGTAGAAATGATGAAAACTAAATAAAATTCCATGCGGTAAATTCTAAACGCAGTTGTATATTCTACTATTCCTCTGAGCCTGTTCCAAAACTAATTGACTGTGCGCTAAACGCGCACGGTTTTGGAACAGCTTCCTCTGTATAAACTATATTACAACCCTTCTCAGTCTTTTTATTCCTCAAAAATATGGCGTCAAAGTAGTATAAGAAATTACGTGTCAAATAACGGCTAATCCTTCCAGGGGAAGATGAAATTCCGCAGGGATCTGGTACCGGTTTTTTCCCGCTCGTCGATGAGAAGGGCGTCCCAGGGGATTTTTCGGCGGTTTTCACCGGGGTTAGCCTCAAGCCAATCGTACTTGAGCAGCCTGAGCCTGAGCCCTTCGTCCAAAAAAAGCAGGACCCCCGCAGGCCCGGGGAACAGGAAAGCCAGAAACGCCGAAAGGACAAGGAAAACCGTCGCGAAGATAAACGAAAAGATGCAGAAACCGGAATTATCAAAGAAGATGATGAAGCACTTCTTGATGATCTTGACGATCTTGGTATCCAGCCGGGCCCGGATGGCGGGGAAGAACTGTAAGGACAGAATACCGGTTACCAAAGTCCAAAAGATGACCGCCGCCAAAAACAAACCCAGCATAGGCGCCGCCTCCATGCCCAGGTAGAAGGGTATTACCCTGACGGCCAGCAAGATAAGGATAAAAACCAAAAATCCTCCGGCGATCCCCGCAGGCCAAGCCGCCTTCATATTACGGAAAAAATCGCCGAAACCAAAGGAGCCGTAGTCCGAGACCGCTTTAAGGGAAATGGCGGATGTAACCAGGTAAACAAAGCACCAGAGTATGCCGATAAAAAGAGTAATAAGCGAAAAAACGGGAATGGATTCCAGGAGAGGAGGAATAAAAACCGGGATTGAGACGGAAGCGATAAAGCCCAGGTTCACCAGAGCCGCCCGGAACAAGTTATCCCAAAGATCAAAAAAGGTTTTTTTCAGAAGAAATCCAAACATGAATATACTATACGGCATATTGCCTTTCACGTCCATATTACCGGTTGGTATACCGCCGGATACTATTTTTTTTATTGTTTTTTGATTATGCTTAAAGTAGTAGCAAGGAGTATTGTATGATACGGAAATATCATATTTTTATCAGTTCAACACAGGATGATTTGAAAAATGAACGTATTGCCTTAACCCGCCTGATTTGGGAAATGGGATATATTCCGGTCTGTCCTGGCGACTTTGACATAACGAATGAAGAAGACAGAAGGTTCATTAAACGGCTCATCGGGGACTGCGATTATTTCCTGGCCTTGACAGCCCATAAGTATGGGCCGCCGATGGACGGTTCATCGGGAACGGAGATCGAGTATGTCAGCGCGGTGAAACAGGGCATCCCGGTAATCGGCTTGATTATCGGGGAAAAGGCCCGGTGGAAGGAGTCAAAATGGGACCAGGACCCTGCCGTTGTCCGCGCATTGACCGATTACAAGCAGCGGTTGCAAACTCATCCCCATATTTTTTGGACGAACAGCCAGGATCTGAAGCAGAAAACCAGGGAAATTTTGACCCAGGAGATATTTCTGAACCCCAGGAACGGCTGGACCGTGGGAGATTCCCTGGCAGGACCGCCGGCGGTCAATGTGATGAGCCGGCTTATCGCGGAAAATGAGGATCTAAAACGGCAACTTCTGGCCCGGGACAACGCGGCAAGTCCCTGGAAGTCCACGATAAAACATACCCTAAGCATACTTGCGGGGCACCGGATCACCCTGAGCTTCTTTTATAGTCCCGGTGAAACCTGGGAAAATACCATCAAATGCCGGTATCTCAGGCTGTTCCACCTCTTGACGCCTGAATTGTACCTGGGCAAAACTACGGCGGAGCTTTCCCGCTTTCTGGGCAATATTCTGAATCCCGATCTGGCCAGAGTAGTCCGAAAAGATTACCCCACTCCTTCCAATACGATCAAAAAAATCATGACCGATTTTCACCTGCTCAAGCTGGTACATTATACGGGCAACAAAAACGAAGAGATATGGGAACTTTCCGGTTACGGAAAAGAAGTTTACACTGCCTACCGTATGCGCCAGTTTGACCGGAATCTTAAAGGCAGCCCGAACCGGCAGGAAGAAGCCGCATCCGGCGAAGCGCACGAGACTGCGCCTGACGCCGAGCCCAAGGCCAAAGCCAAGGGCCGGTCCGCCCCGAAAACCCAACCGGCAAAGCTACGAGGAAGGCCCAAACAGGAGAAGGCAAAGTAAGGGATCGTTTTAGGACAACTTTGTCTTCTCTCAATAATATCCGGCTGACTTACAGCAAAGCAACTCGACAAAAATGAAAAAAATGTTTATTCTAATAATATGTTGGAATTAAAAGATTATATAGCCGACTGGCCGGATATTCCCTATCCGAATTTTGTTGCATGGCTTGAGGCGGGCCAACAAAAATGGGGAAATAAAAAAGCTATTTATTACCGTTCCGGAAAGCAAAAAAACTTTACTATTTGGACATATAATAAACTTGCTGAGGAATGTAAGCGTATTGCACGGGGACTTTTGGCTGCGGGACTTACCAAAGGCGACCGGGTTGTCCTCTGGGCCGAGAACCGACCGGAGTGGATGGCGGTATGGCTCGGAAGCGCCATTGCCGGAACAGTTGTCGTGCCGGTGGATTTTCTTGTCTCCGAGCAGGAATGTGTCAATATTCTAAAGCTCACCAAAGCCAAAGCTTTTTTTTATTCCGCCCGGAAGCAGGGATTTGCAGATTCTCTGGGCGAGGCCGGCCCCAACCAGGATATTTCCCTGAATGTCCTTTCCTGCGTTAGCAATGACGGAAAGCCCGCTTTTGATTCCTTCGGCCTTGATGCGGCGGATCAAAAACTACCCGCCGTCACGGACATCGCGGAGCATGACCCGGTTTCCATCGTGTTTACCTCCGGTACCACCGGCTTTGCCAAAGGCGTGACCCTGCATCACAAGGGGATCATCGCCAACACCAGTGCCGCCATTATTTCACTGCGGGCCCACGGCCGGGACGTATTCATCAACGTTCTGCCCCTGCACCATACCTACCCAACCACCTGTTCCTTTATGGCCCCCCTGTCCTTGGGGGCGGCCACCATCATCGTGGAAAAACTGGTCGGCAAGGTCGTCATTGACGACATCCGGGACGCCGGAGGCACCTTCCTCATAGCCGTTCCCCTCCTCTACGACAAGGTGAAGACAGCTATAGATCAGGGTTACCAGAAGCTCCCCGGTATCGTAAAGGGGGTCCTCAATATCTTCCGGAAGATCGCCCTGGAAAAGGCCAAGAAAGGCGATTACGTATTCGGCCAGAAGTTCTTCATGTTCATCCGCAAAAAGGCGGGATTTGCCTCAGTCCGTATAATGGTCGCGGGCGGCGGGCCGTTAAACCCCCAAACGGCGGACTTTTTTGATTCCCTGGGTTTCAATATCGTTCAGGGCTATGGTATGAGCGAAAACAGTCCTCTTATCAGCGTAAGCACCCCCTGGCACAAGAACAATTATTCCGTGGGCCTGCGGGTCAAATACACGGATGTCAAAATCGTCGATAAGAACGAAGAAGGCATAGGCGAAATTGCGGTCAAATCCCCGTCCCTTATGCTCGGTTATTGGGAAAACCCGGAGGCCACAAGGGAAGTCTTCACCGAAGACGGCTATCTTCTAACCGGCGACCTAGGTTACATCGACGACAAAGGCTTCATTTTTATCAATGGCCGGCAAAAGAACCTCATCGTAAGTTCCGGTGGCAAGAACATCTATCCCGAGGAAATCGAGGCCCACTTTGAGGGTTCCCGAATAGTGGGGGAAATCATCGTGGTTGGCCGGAAGGAAGCCGAATTCGGCGGCGAACAGATCTTCGCCGTGGTTGTCCCCCATCACGAGAACCTTGCGGTTGATTACCCCGGCAAAGACCTGAGCGATGACTTTATCCACGAGTTGGTCAAGAAGGAGATTGAGCAGATCAACCGTACCTTGGCGGGCTACAAGAAGATCACCAATTTTACCCTGCGGAAGGAACCCTTTGAGAAGAATGCCCAACAAAAGATCAAACGGTTCCTTTATAAGGACTACGCTAAAGCTTCGCAAAAAAAAGAGTGACAGCCCGAAAGCCGCCCAGCCCTTAAACCCCGGACATACGCTGCCGGACAGCCTCTATTAATTTGGGCGCACCCAGCGCAAGCGCCGGGCCGGGTTATCCGCTTAAACCGCTTCTATCCCTTGCGCGTATAAAAAACGCCGCCCCATGTAGGGCGGCGTTTAACGGCCTTACCGGGGATTACCAGCCGCTATATATGCCGTCTTTGGGATTGTAGACCATCTCGTTGCCTTTTTCCAGGGTGGTATCTCTATACCCGAACAGAAAGGCATAGACCGCATGGCTTTGGTATCCACGCTGTTGTCTGTCGCGTCCTTTACGAGATTGCGTTTATCTTTGCCATCAATGACAGGACCGTTGGATCCGTAAATGACGCCGCCGGTCTTTACGAAGAGTACAGAAGAAGAGAAGAGGTATACCCCGCCGCCGGCGTAGTTGAGTTGGACGTAGTAGGAGGCGTCGGCGCCAGGTTTGGAGGAGGTGGCGGAGAAGGAGACTGTATTGCTGGATATTTCCCCACCACTTATGGTAAACGTACCGTTCGCCGCCACATATACCCCGCCGCCATAGGAATAGCCGCGGGCGTAGGAGGAGGAGAAGGTTGTATTGCCGGATATTTCCCCCGCCGTTCATGGTAAATTCACTGCCGGTAGACACCGATACCCCGTGGATGTTATCGGTGTCTACGCTGGTTCCCGCCAGAATCAGACTGCCTTCCAGGGTCACTTTGGCCTTGTGTGGGCTATCAGTGAAAATAGGAATTGCAAGCCAGCCACTAAAAGCCTGTAAGTCTTTATAATATAAGGAATTAGCGCAAAATACCCTCTGAAAATTCCCATTTTCAAAATGCGAAAAAAAGCGAAAAACCCACTGAAAACGCGACTGGGGGGCGACTTTTGACCAGGTTCTTTAAGGGGCTTTAATACCCTTTAAATGCCTCTTTATGCCAG
>JAITBO010000227.1 GCA_031283505.1 Treponema sp.
GTCTTTTCCGGTTGGGTAAACCGCAGTCCCGGCCACCAGAGGTTTTCGAAGAGCAAAAGCGGCTCCCCTTGAATGTTCGGTGAAATGCGGTTTACCAATTCGATGGATGCGTCCATAACCTCCTCATCAGTATACCGGTAACGACGAGTAAGCGTCTCCCGGGTGGAAACATCGGATACATGAAACACCAGATATTCCGGCGAAAGCCGGTTAGCAAAGACCAGGTTTTTTTCGTACGCCTTAAGGAGCGCCTCCCCCTGGTCCCCGCCGTATACCTTCCGGCAGACCTCCCAACTGCCATATTCATCAAGAATAGCCTCTTCATCCCTTCGCCATAAACAGACCCAACAGGGGAAAAAGGTCAGATGCACCCCGATTACATCTTCGGGGAAAATGATGTTTTGAGATTCCACGGTCCCTTCCATCACCTCGACGCCGTCCAGTCCATAGTGACGGTAAAAATTTTTTAAATCCTGGTTATCCCGGTACCGGGGGATATCAAAATGACTGGTGGTGATGTTCATAAGTTTTTTCATCTAGTGCTTCTGGGCTTGTAAGGATGATAGGACATCTTCAATTTCCACAAGCTGTTCCCGCCAGCGGGGAATAGTTTCATCGTTGAGGATCTCCACGGTCCCTCCCTGAATGGTTCCAGAGCTTTCTATGCCTCCTTCCAGGTTTCCCTCTATGGAAAGATAGTTGTTTTTTAGTTTTTCCAGAATGGGGGTTTCTCCATGCCACTTGCCCCGGGAATTGAGCTCCAGGAGCCGGCGGGCCATTTCTTCCGCAGCAAAGCGGTTATGTGCTATAAGCCAATTCCGCATAACCTCATCGTTGATGTAGGATTCCGTCAGGGCATCCAGGGTGGGATCATCAAAACAATCACCCACACACTGGGCAGAAAACACATTTTGGAGCAGCAGTAAGATCTCGGTAGCGCCCTGGTAACCCCGTTCCATGACCCGGTCTTTCCAGAATTCGTTTAAGAGGGTGTCCTGCAAGGCAGTGTTGATCGCCTTTGACAGGGATTCGGTTTTTACCGGCTTTTTCTGTTCGCTTTTTGTCTGGTACTGGCGGATATGTTTTCCGCTGTAATGTTTCGCCACCAGGCGGAAGCCCCCCTGTACCTGGGTACTAAAATCACAGGACAGAGGCGTCAAACGGCGGGATTGGGTAACATCACAGGAAAGATCCGTCTCCCGTAGATTCAGAATAAATTCACGAATACTTTTTCTACCCTCCAGATTTTTCCCATAGGCAAAGGCGGAGTTCTGTACAAAATATTTGGCCAGATCCTTTTCATCCTTCCATGCGCTGGCCATGAGGGCTAGGTCAAGTCCGGCGCCGTAAGTCCCCGGCGGGTCGCCAAACACGCGGATAGCCCCGTTTCGGTAGGGTTCTTCTCCGGGAGCTTCCACCAGAGCTATTCCCTGCTGAATATAGCTGCGAACGTGTTTGGCAATGTAGTTATCCTCGTCCGATTCATCCAGCCCTGCGGCGATCAGCACGGCCTGATCCATAAGCTCCACTGCTTCAGGATAGGTATCCCGTAATACCCCGGATATGCGGACCGTAACATCGATCCGCGGCCGGCCGAGTTCGGCCAGATCTATCACTTCAAGACCCGTTACATTTCCCTGGGGGTCCCAGCAGGGCCGGATCCCCAGAAGGTACAAAAACTGTGAGAGCTGTTCACCCCTGCCGCGGCTGATGTCCAGGGATATCATATTCATGGCTACCTTTTCCGGGAGCCGCCCCTCATCAGCCACGTAGGAGTCCAAAAGCTGCCGGGCCATATCCATGCCTCGCTCCCAGGCAATACGGGAAGGCGCCCGGCCGCTCTGCTCCCCCATCATGTTCCGTCCGGTGGGGAGAATCCCGAGGCCGTTGGTATCGGGCATACCGCTTTCTCCTGGGGGAATGTAAGCTCCGGCAAGCCCTCGGATAAGCATATCCATTTCCTCCCGAGTCCGGTAAAGACCCGCAACGATCTTCTCCGCCATTACTGCGGCTTCCGCAGATTCCCGAGGCAGCCCAGCGGCATCAAGGACTTCTACCATGTACCGTTCCCGCTCTTCTGGATCCGGAACTTCGCCGAATACATGGTTTGATCCTATTTGCTGTCCTTGGTCTGTCCGCTTAAGGGCATCGTAAACTTCAGCGAGTCCCTGGTTGAAATCCAAGGCCCTTTTCATTATCCGGGAAGCAGCGGGTATGTCAGCCACAAGACCTCGGATTTCCTGTTCTAGCCTTTCCTGTTGGCCGTTATCTAGTTCTCGAGCCTGGGTATACGCGGCGATAAGGTCCGAAAGACCTCGGGATTTTTTGTCTATCCCCATACTAGCCCGGGGCAGGTGATCCACTATGATTGCCTGAGCCCGCCGTTTAGCGATGAGGCCTTCGGTAATAACTCCGGCATGGTAAATATACAGTTCCGGCAGGGAACCGAGGACCGCGTGGGGCCAGCACCATTCCGAAAGGGCGTTGGTTTTTCCTGGAAGCAGTTCCAGGCTTCCCTTGGTTCCTATCTCCACGCAGGCATCGGCTTTGAGGACCTGTTCGATATATCTATAGGAGGCCAGGTACTGATGGGGAGGAGGACAAAGGGGATCATGGAGGATCTTGCAGACCTCGCCGGTACATTTTGAACCGTAACACCCCCGCTTGGGCTGTACCATCAGGGTGATGTTACCGAATTGCAAACCGGTAATGATAATATCCCCATTAATAACCATCCCTTCTCCTGGAGGCGGCCCCCAGGTCTTTTCCATTTGATCTTGCAGTTCCTGGGGCAACGCCCGGTAATAGGCTTCATATGCTCTTTTCACCGGCATCCGGTACAGGCAGCCTCCGGCTGCAAGAATGTCCTCCACTGCGGTCCAGCGAAAATCGGAGAAGGCCTTTTTTTCCATAATGTACCCCAGAAGCGCCTGGCCATCAGGAGGTATTTCTCCGGTACTATAACCTTCGTCTTTCAAACGGCCTAGTATCGCTACTGCACTCTTAAAAGGATCAAGCCCAAAGGCGCAACCCACCGTAGCCTCTACGCCGTTGCAGACCGCGTTATGCAACATCAGGACCAGTTTCTTTTCAGAGTTTGGTTTTTTCCGCAGGGACAGCAGTTTGGCGACCCGCCGGCCGAGGAATGTAATCCGTTCAGGGATAGGCTCATGGGGACCCTCTTCCCCTGAAGCAGCGGCTACCAGGACCGGTTCAATCATGCCGGACATTTCCGGGGTAATAAGGCTCATAGGCATATCCGCGGAAAGGGGCATCGTGCTTTTTCGCCAGGCTTCCCGGGTCAGGTAAAAGCTCTGTACCGGGGCCAATACGGGGATCCCTAGGGTTTCAAATTCCAGGATCGATTGTTCCATCACACTACGGCCCTTTTCCGCCTTAATGGGGAATACCTGAAAATTGATGAGCCCTTCGATGTGTAATTTCCCGTTCAGGGTAAAACACGTGTTAACCATTTCCCGAAAACTCCGGGACTTTTCATCGGAACTGGAAAAAACCGGAATACACCCGGCTCCTTCTTTTTCGAGAGCCGCTGCTAGAAGGCGGAAAACCTCAAGCTCATCCTGAACCCAGTTATACCGGTATATATACATCCCCACATAACCCAGCGGTGGTGGCCCCTCAGGGTACTGTTCCCTCAGATAGAGTTCCAGTGTTTCATAGACCACAGCAGGATCTCCGGTTAAACTGAAGATGCCAGAAAAGGGCATTTCCCGGGGAACAGGTATGGCTTCGTCAGTTCCGGTTGACTTGTCGGAAGAGTCCTCCTGGAACAGATGCCGTTGGATATAACGGCCTGCATTGCGGATATTTTCGCTTCCTCCAAAGATAAGGTAGCGGTTGATCGCTTCAAGCACTTCACCGGCAACCGTAGAGGTTCCCAGGAGTATTGCCTCCGCGCCAATGGGAAGGATATACGCCTCTTGAGGCAGATTCTGGAGAAACGCCTCTACTTCGGCATCCATAGTATGATGACGAAAAAGGATCACCGTGGGGGATTCCCTAGCTTTGGCAGCGAGGGATGCGGAAAACGCCGCCCCTGGTTTTCCCTGTATGCGGTTTCTTTTAATATGGTTTTGGGAATATGATTCCAGGGTAATCCCGGTTTGGGCAAAAAGTTTTCCCCAAATTCGATATTCGCCGTCGCAGTCAATACAGATCAGGTGCAAGATTTTCCTCCTGGGGCTTTGTTTTTTCTTCCCGGCAGAGGAGGAATATCAGACCATCTTCAAGGGCAGCTATCATGGTATCTACGCAGAGGCCGGTCTCGACAGGAAGGGTCCTGCTTTGCAGCATTGCATCGGGCATTTCCATGATCCGGAGCAGTTCCGCCCCGGCCCGGAGGGCTTCTGCCGGACTGATAAGATCCCATGTAAGCTCATCCAACAGGTGGACATACAGGGCCGTATAGGTCAGGGGCATTTCCTGAGGGGATAGTTTTTCTGTCAGGACGGCAAACCGGGCCCGTCTTAGGCCTCCGGGTCCTGTTCCCCGGGCTTTTTCCCACAGGGAATCCGCGGTAATGCCAAAACGGCTTACCCGGTGCAGTATGCTGTGCTGCGATGCCGCGCAGAGTCCGCTTTGCAAAAAAAGCGCTTCCTTAACCGCGGCTTTTACAGAACAGCCGATAAGTTCTCCCAGCTTGTGGTGCTTTCCCGCGTCAGTAAGCAGAATGGGTGAATCCAGATTCGCAGACAGGATCGTACCGTCCGTACCAGAACCGGTGGCAAGTCCCCGGGAGTATCTGCTGGGGGCAGCCAATTCCTGGAGGGCCGCGGTTTTTGCCTCTGTACAGGTTACTAAAGCCCTGGTTAAGGCCCCAGGAGTGAGGTTTACATTGATAAAAACCATGCAATTAATGGTACCGGGTTTTTCCCCTTCTATTGGTTTTCCACTCATCTCATCCCAGGAAGCAGGGTCCCCGGCGCGGCCGCCGTTTACCTCCACGCCGCCGGTGACTATGGCGGTAACGGTGAGTTTCCCCCAGGTTTCGGTTTTGATGGAAGCGTTTTCCATGTGAGCCGCAGTAGTAAGTCCGGCGCTTTCTTCCGGTGAAAGACCAAGTTCCCGGGAGAGGATCACCATGTGTTCTGCATAGGTAGACGCTTTAAGGGTAACCGCCATACCAGCTCCAACAGTGGCGTCGTGGTTGAATACCGCGGTAAGATCCTCCCTAAGCCCCCCGTTATGAGGCGCCGTACTGAGAACCCGGCGGCGGCCGGTAAAATTTACCACGATTGATTTTTGATACCGGTGTACTTCTTCACCAGTGCATAACCTATAGAGCAGCATTTTTTCCTCCATGATTATTTAATGCCTACCTAACGCCGTCACGATACCCTCTGCCTCTAGTTCTTCCATAGTGATGAGGAGGCCTCCGAGTTTTTCATGCAGTCTTGTACACATACCCAGACGGATAAAACTATTTTCCGTATCCAGAATGACAGTATGAATTTTCTGATGTCGGATCCGTTCCGCTCCTGCTAAAGCCTCTCCAAAGGGATCCGAACCGGAACGGCCGCTGGCCCGGCCGTCGGAAACCAGGACCAGGACAGGAATCGTATCAGGGTCCCGACTCCGTAAACCCAGGATCACTTCGTATGCCAGTTCAAGGCCTCGGGCCAAGGGAGTTGCCCCACCAGTGGGAAGGAGTTCCAGTTTTTTCCGGGCCAGTTCCACCGATGAGGTGATCCCCAAAAGTAATTCCGCTCTGTCCCGGCGAAAAGCGATGAGTCCTACCTTGTCCCGTTTTTGGTAGGAGAGGTTCAGCATGGATACTATCGCGGCCTTTACCGCGGTCATGCGGGCATTTGCACCCATGGAGGCGCTGGCGTCTACCACAAAAAGGATACAACTTCCGCTGCGCCTTTCCCGGATCTTCACCCGCAGGTCGGACCCAGAAATGGCGATTGCCTTTCCGCCCTTATCCCGCTGGTTCTGGAAAGGCGCTGCTGCCCGCAGAGTAGCGTCAAAAGCCAAATCCTGTACCCCTTCCTTGCCGGGCAGACGGTATCCCACATAGCGTCCCTGACGGCGTTTGGTCTGTACTAGATGCCGTTTTCCTGAACCGGTATGCTTTCCCCGGATATTCCGGGGATCTTGCCACTGTTTAATAACAAAGGATTCTCCCGGTGGCAGAATATTCTCATCAGAGCTGTCGGTTCCCGCGGGATTCCCCGGTTCATCCGGGAGCCTTTCCCCATCTGAAGCAAGGGTCTGTTCTTCACCATTCCGCGTATCCAGGGAAGGAGTCGTTTCATCCTGCGCCGTATCCAGAACCGATTCATTTGTCCGGGATTCCTTGGCATCGTCCTGTTCGGTCTCCGCTTCTTCCGGTTCTTTAATTTCAGGAGGGGGAACAGGCGCGTTTCGGGCCCGGTGGGCTAAGGCGTATTCTGCGGCTTCCCGGATGTCCTCCAAGTTTACCATGCGGCGGCCTTCAAAAGCGGCATTGGCCCGGGCTGTTTCGATAAGCGCCAGTTCCCCCCGGTGGCCGGCGCAGTTTGCTTCGGAGGCAAAACGGGCTGCTAGGCGCAGGGCATTTTGGGTCAGTTCCACCCGGGGCAACAGCGCTTTTGCAGCGGTAATTTTTCCGGCCAGGGTTTCCGTCTCCAGGGCGAAATGTTCCATAAAACCGAAAGGGTCCGCTTCAAAGGCAATACAGCGCCGTAGGATCTCCACCCTGAGATGGGGGTCCTTTTCACTTGCCACTTCCGTATAGAGGCCAAAACGGTCCAGAAACTGGGGCCTGAGTTCTCCCTCTTCCGGGTTCATACTGCCCAGCAGCATAAAGCGGCTTGGGTGCCGGGCGGAGATCCCCTCTCGTTCAACCACATTTACTCCCCCGGAAGCTGCATCCAACAGGGCGTTTACGATATGATCCCCCAGTAGGTTTACCTCATCCACATAGAGGATATGGCCGTCTGCTTCTGCAAGCAACGCCCCGCCAAAGACAGGCCTGCCTGCCTGGAGCGCCGCCTTTATGTCAATGGCGCCAACTAAACGATCCTCTGTAACATTGAGGGGACATTCAACAATACGCATACCTCCGGTAAGGGACTGGGAAGCCCGGATCAGGGTTGATTTGGCAGTTCCCTTTTCTCCGGCAATGAGCAGCCCCCCTATCCGGGGATTAACCATGACGCGGATAAGGGCCTTTTTTATCCTTTCCTGGCCAAGCACCGCGGTAAAGGGAAAAACCGGGGGGCCTTTACGATGCTGAATCGGTTGGTGATTTTCAGTCAATTGAGAGCCTCTATTTCACCTTCTACTTCCAGGTAAAGGGAACGCAGTTTTTCTACGGTTTCTTTTGAGGCGTTCCACATCCCCCGGTTTACCGCTTCCAGGAGCCGTTCGCTTATATTCTGCATGGCCCAGGGGTTATGGTCTCGGATCCACGCGGCGTTTTCTTCATCAAAAACATACCGGCTGGCAATGGCGTCGTACATCCAGTCGTCAATAACCGAGGTGGTAGCGTCCCATCCAAAAACAATATCTACCATTTCGGATATATCCTGGGCGCCCTTGTAACCATGCTGCTTAAGACCGGCGATCCACCGGGGATTGTTGATCCGGGCCCGCATGATCCTGGAGGCTTCCTCGTGTAGGGAAAATAATTCAGGCCGCTCCCTGTCAGCGGCATTGGGAATAAAAGCAGCTTTCATCTCCCCGGCATGGGAGGAAACCGCGGAAACCAGTCCGCCAAAGTAATTGTAAAAATCATCACTTCCCATCATGTCGTTTTCCACGCTGGGTTCGTTCTTTACCGATACATCGGTTTTGGAAAGGCGGCGGGAGAAATCATCGTAATGTTTTTCACCGTGGAGTTTTTTCCCGTATCCGTGGCAGCCCCAGGCCGTATATACACCGGCCAGATCCGCCTGGGTTTTCCATTTTTTCGCACTTACCAGTTCCGCCACCCCGGCGCCGTATACCCCTGGAGGATCGCCGAAGATCCGCAAGGAAGCCCGCTCCAAGGCCCGCTCTTTTTCCACTCCGCTTCGGATCAATTCCATGGTTTCGGTTTCAATGTGTTTTTTGATAAAGTTTTCTTTTGGAGATTCTTCCAGAGAGGCTACCATGATAAGGGCGTCTTCAATACGTTCAATGAGGTTGGGAAAAGTATCCCGGAAAAGACCGGTGATCCTCAGGGTAACATCAATTCGCGGCCGCCCCAGTTCGGACAGGGGAATCGCTTCCAAGCCGATTACTCGACTGGAGTTACCCAGCCACAAGGGGCGTATACCCAGAAGGTAGAGTATTTCGGCGATATCATCTCCGGTGGTACGCATGGTATCAGTAGCGTAAACCAGGATGGCGATGCTTTCCGGCAGCCCTCCTGTTTCCCGGCGGTAACGCAAAAGGAGATCCTCTCCCAACCGAATCCCCGTTTTCCAAGCGGATCGAGAAGGTATGGCCCCGGGATCGATAGCATAAAAATTCTTCCCCGTAGGCAGGATCTGTGCATTGCCCCGGCTTGGGTTTCCCGAAGGCCCGGTGGGAACCATGCGCCCCTCCAGGGCCTTTACTACGGAATCGAGCTCCCGGCAGGTTTCCAAAAGCCGGGGTTTTATCTCCTTCGCCGCAAAACCAAGGCACTCAAGCAAGGGTTTACGGTTCTTTCCTGCGGAAGGGAAGGCTTCCCGGATTATACCTTTCACAACTTTCATGTCATAATCCCGCTGTTCCCATTTAAGAAAAATATCCCTGCCCAGGGCGTCAAGGTCTTCCAGAACCATGGCGCAGGTTTTCCCCGGAAACGCCAACTCTGCGGGATGCGCCAAGAGGTAGTCCAGGTCCAATCCTGCAGCAGCGCAGAGACCTTCCCTCAAGGAGGGAACGGCGCCGTTTTTTACCCGAAGAAGCACGCGGAGAAGATTACGGAACCGTTCCCCCTGGGGAATCTGCCCCAGGATATGAAGTCCGTCTCGTATTTCTGTCCGGGCGATACGGGCGGTCCAGGCGTGGATCAGGCTGACGCAGTTATCAAGATCAGATTCGGCGTCGGCATCGGAAAGGCTAATATCTGCGGTGATAAACGACTTACAGGCAAGTTCCCAGATCCGCTTTCCCACGGATAGGGCTCCACGGGGATCGGTTTGTTTGAAGTGGTAGTACTCCTTCATCATGTCATCCAGATCCGAAAGCGCATCGTAGTTTCCCCCTTCGATCATAGAGGGGATCAGATGATCTACAAGCGCGCAATAGCTGCGGCGTTTTGCCTGGGTTCCCTCGCCGGGGTTACTGATGATGTAGGGATAGATGTTAGGCAGGGCGTCGATGGCGATGTCCGGGAAACAGCGTCCGCTCAAGGAGACCGCTTTGCCGGGAAGCCACTCCAGGGTACCGTGAGTACCTACATGGATCACCGCGTGGGCGCCGAACACCCGGGATATCCAGCGGTAAAAAGCGAGGTACTGGTGGGGACACATTATGTCAGGGGAATGTACCAGTTCTTCCGCCTTATCCTCAAGGCCCCGAGGCGGTTGTAGTCCGATAAAGATATTTCCGTTCAAGATTCCTGGGATAAGGACTTTATCCTGGGCGGTTAAAAAGTTCCCCGGCGGGGATCCCCAGCAGGCGGAGAGTTGTTTCTGTACCGCGAGGGGGAATTGGGTAAACCAGGAACAGTACTGGTCTTTGCTTACAAGGTCTGCGCTTTTCTCCTGCAGCATTTCCGGGCTGCGCCAGCGCGTGTCGTTGGTGAGGCCCGCGGTAATGCGCTGTATAATCTCCGCTTCATCATGAAAAGCATAATCCGTATGGTACCCCTGCTTCCTGAGGGTTTCCACGAGATTCATAAGGGATCGGGGAGTATCCAGCCCCATGGCGCAGCCGATACGGTCGTTGCGGGGGGGCATATTATGGAGCATGATGGCTATCCGTTTTTCCCGGTTTGGGATCAGGGCAAGCCGTGCCCAGTTTATAGCCAGGCGGCAAACCGTATCGATCCGTTCCGGGATTGGTAGCGGGACCGGTTCGTTTCCATCATCGTTTTTAACGGTATAGGATGCGGAAAAGCTGATAAGCTGTCCGTCAAATTCCGGGTGAAACACCGAGGAACTGTAGTATTGCGGGGGAATTCCGGCAGGGGCATTTTGCCATTCCTCAAACCCGTAAGGTGAACTCATCACCTGGAGTACCGGGATTCCCAAAAGGTAGAACAAGCTGTCCTGTGCATCCGAATTCCCCCGGCCCGGTTTGGCGAGCAGGGTCAGGGAAAAATTGCAGAGGTTGATGAGACAGCCTATCCGGGACTTTCCGTCTTTGAGAAAGTACCGTTTCAGGGTATCTTCTGCGCCGCCGAAGGTCCCTCTCTCATCAGGGGCAAGATGCGAATAAACACAAAGAGGATACGCTCCCATGCTCCGCAGTTTTTTCGCCATTGCGTCTATTGGGGCCAGATTACGCCGGGAGAAATTATACCGGTGGAAAAGGATACCGATGACCGGCTGACCTTTGGCCGCTGCATCTTCCCCGTTGCGCAGGGACCTTTCTTCATCAGACGCTGCTTCTGGGTCATACATTCCATCCCATTTTGGCTGCCGGGGCGGTGAAGCCTTCCAGGTTCCCCGGTGGAATACCGTCTCTCCCACATAACGGAAAAGATCCGCCAGGCTTTCGGGATCCGCATTTTGATAGTAAGCCCCTATGGTTCCAACTTGATCGGGAAAGAGATGCATCTTCCCTGCCATTTCCCGGTTTTCGTCGTCAATGCCAGACTGGAAAAACAGTTTTTTGTCCGCCATCAGAGGCAGGAGCCGATCAAAACCCTTACAGTCCCCCATTGTTCCGTGGAGGCTGATGATAATAAAATCCGCATTCCCTATATCTTTCTTACAGGATTCAAGGGCTTCTGTTTCGTCCAGGCTTTCGGCCTCGTAGAGGGCAAGAAAAAAGTCGTTTCTGTGTTTTTCGGCAAGGATCCCCATTGCTTGTCTAAAGGCGGCAAATGGTTCGGTTCCTGAAAGCAGGGCAACACTGCGTAGCATACCGCTTTGTACCGTTTAATCCGGGAGCCGCATATAATTCTTAAGGGTATACCCTTTCAGCAATTCCGGGTGTAACATAAAAACCGTGTCCAGAAATTTTTCGTCTACTCCGGCGCTGTTCATATAATACCCCTTATCCAGAATGAAGACCCGGTCTTCCTTAAACGCCTTCAATTCCCCCAGCAGCGGATCCACATCCAACAGGGCCTTTTTATCTGGACAGTACGCGGGAAGGGAAGTGTAGATAAGCACATCCGCGTCCCCTGCACGATTGATGAATTCCTCCATCCCCAAACTTATGCCAGCTTTCCCCGGAATATCCCTGAATGCGTATAAGCCGCCGGCCCGGTACAATTCCTGGGCCGTGATGGACTGTCCCCCCTGGGTATACACGATTCCCTCATACACCATAGCAAGGGCCGCAGTCGGCCGCTCTGCCTCGGGTATATCCGCAGTTATGTTGGCTAGTTCTTCTATCCGGGCGAGTTTGGTTTCAAAGATCTCAGCTGCCAGTTCGTCCAGGTTATAAAAAGCGGCAAAGAATTTGATCCATTCCAGGCCCGCGTTGTTGTCCGGTTCGGTCCAGTTAGTTACTGCCACATAGGGTATTCCCACCTCGTCCAGCATGGCCCGGAGCAGTACCTGAGATTCTTCTGGACCGCCGGTAAAAACCATTTCCGGGGAAAGGGACACCACTGATTCTATATTTACCGTAGTACGGTGATCCTGGGGGATATATTCGATGGTTCCCTTTGCCAAACCATCCAAGATCTGTGGAATAACCCACTCCTCAGGAGCGTTCATCACGCCACGGATACTAGCAAAGAGAGAGTCTTCACCCAGGGCTTTGCTCAAGGCATCTATAAAGCCCACCTGGGGAGTAGCGGTATAGAGGACATGGTTGATCGGTGTGGGGATCACCTGAATCCCTTCATAACCTGGGGGGACTTCCTTTCCCCGGGGCACCAGGAGCCGTTTATTCCCGTCAGAATCAGTCAGGAGTTTCACCTGATCCGGTAGGTAGTCAATGGCGAAATTTTTCGCGTATTGGATTGCGGTTTTTCTTGGGGAGCCATTATCCTCTGTTGGGACCGGGTTTATCACAGGAGACTGAACAGCACTACTTTTTTTGTTTTCACATCCGGAAAAACACACCGTACCCATAAGCGCGACACAGAACAAAAACAGAATATTTCTTTTCATAGCATACCTTCTTTTTCTTTAGAGACTTTTTCAGAATCAACCGGGTTTTGAAAAGCCTCTTTACGAGTTATATTTTCAAAAGCATATCGCTTTATACTACAGTCAGGATCGCCGTTACCGTTCAAAATGAAACGAGCGGGACAGGCTCCATTACAATACCGCTGGTGTGAACAAACACCGCATCGCTGAGGTCTTGTGTAGCGAAGCGGCAAGCCCTTTAGCCCTGTCCGCACATTCCCCATAGCGTATTCCCGCATACCCGCAAGACTCCCGCAGGGGCAGCATTCCCCATTCGGCAGGATCACAAAGGAAGCGCCTTGGGCAGCGTAACAGTAATCATTACAGGGAACTTCGGCGGTTTTGAGATAGTGGGCCTTCTCAAATTCCCGAACCCGAATTTTCCGGGGAGAAAGGGCGTTTATCTCCTTTACCCGCAGGCGGAGCAGTTCCAGACCTCGCGTGAGCGCGGAATCTGAAGGAGGCTTAATTTCGGCAATACGGTCCTTGGCCCTGCCCACAAGACGCAACGGGTCAAGGGCGATTCCCTGGACATTCCCCAGGTACACGGCCATATCCGCGGTTTCGTGGAGTTTTTCCACATTTACATCACACACTACGGTGTTGATATTCACCATGAGTCCCGCTTCCCCCAGCAGCCTGATTCCCCGGATAAGTTCCCGGGTTTTCCCCCGCAGGTATTCATTGATCTCCGTCCTGCCGTCAAGACTGATCCCCAGGGCAACATGGTATTGTTTCAGCAGTCCGATTACCCCTTCATTCAGCAAGGTTCCATTGGTTTGCAAGGCAAAGGAAACGCCGGGATTTTTAAACCGGGCATAGCTCATGATCTCCGCCATAAGGTCCGCTCTTAAAAGCGGTTCTCCCCCGGAAAATTGGATCTTAAAAGGGGGTTTCATGGTTTCTATAGCCATCCGGGCAGTGCTGATATCCATATCATCCGGCGGCACCTGTGCGGCGTAACAGTAACGGCACTGTAAGTTACAACGGGATGTGGGCCATAATACCAAAAGCCGCATATCAGTTGCCTTCTTCAGGAGGATATCCGATATCCGAGATCCGGCTGCAAAGCTCTGCAGCGGATACTGCGGAAAAGAGGTTATCAGCGGCTCCCCAGAGTTCCGCGGTTTCCGCGGATCCCCTAAGGGAAATAACCGGAAAGCCTTTAGCGATGGCTTCTCCCAGGAGCTGGCGGTTTACCTGGTTGAATTTCCCCAGGGGAAAACCACAATCAATGATAAATTTAGTCTCCTCCATTTTTTTCCAGGCCTTTTCCGTTGCAGCGCCGCTAATAGGTTCAAAAGGTTTTTCACTGATCCTATATAAACGCATGGAAGAAGCCACCCGGTAATCAATATCGTTTTCCTGCAGGATCCCTGTAGCAATGCCGTATCCCAATCGGGACAAGATCCGGTACACTGAAGGACCCGTGCCTGCTCCTGCTGCGACAAACACTTCCGGCGTTTTTTCATTACAGACTTCCAGCGCCCCGGTTACCGCGTCAAAAGCAGCGCCCTCAATACCGTAAAGTTCCCCGATGGTATTTTCGCCGATAATATCTTCTGGTTTTCCCTGGGCAAGGACCTTTCCGTTTTTTACCAGTACAAGGGTCTGACAGTTTTTTGCCGCTATATCAATATCATGGAGGACCATGATCACCGTCATGCCCTGTTCCCGGGAAAGGCGGTTGAGTATCTGTATCACTTCTATTTTGTGTTTGATGTCCAGATGACTTGTGGGTTCATCCAGGATAAGCAGTTCAGGCTCCTGGGCCAAGGCTCGGGCGATAAGCACCTTCTGTTTTTCGCCGTCACTTAGACTGGTAAAATTCCGTTCCCCCATATCCAGGGCCCCCACGGTTTCCAGCGCTTCATCTACAATCCGGTGATCTTCCGGTGAGAGGCGTCCCAGAAAATCCGTATGAGGCGAACGTCCCATGGCCACGATTTCCCGGGCATTCGTCATGTTGACGTTGAGCCCTTCTGTCAGCACCAGGGCCACCTGTTTCGCCTTTTCCATGGGCTTTATCCGGCTTATTTCCCGTTGGCCTATATACACCGTTCCCTTCACCGGGGCAAGAATACCTGCCAGGGTTCTGAGAACCGTTGACTTTCCTGATCCGTTAGGACCGATAAGGCAGATGGTTTGTCCCCGGAGGGCGTTTAAGTCCAGCTCTTTAACAACCGCTCTTTTGCCATAGCCTGCATCCAAACTGACGGTGGATAGTACTGGGTTCATAATGTATCTTTTCGGATCAACAGAAAAACTACCAGGGGAGCACCAATAATGGAGGTAACCGCTCCCAGAGGCAGTTCCAGGGGAGAAACGATGTTCCGGGCTACAAAATCGCAAAAGCCGCTTAAAAGGCCGCCTCCCAGAACCGATGCGGGAATCAAAAGCCTGTTATTGGACGTTTGCAATAGAATCCGGCAGATATGAGGCGCCGCAAGACCGATAAAGGAAACAGGTCCTGTAAAAGCAGTGGTAACCGCCACCAGGATGCTGGAAATAAGGATGATCCCGTAACGGGTTGCTTTCACATTGATTCCCATACTGTGGGCATACGAATCCCCCATACTGAGAAGGTTCAGGGGTTTTGCCAGGAGGTAGGATACACCCAAAACGGGTAGGGTTACCCCGTACATCAGTCTTATCTGGGCCCAGGTAAAACCGGAAAAGCTCCCCATGTTCCACATAACAAAATTGGTCAGCCGCTGTTTTTCCGCATAAGCGCTGAGTATGCTGGTAGCAGCGCTACAGACATACCCGGCCATAAGGCCGATGATGAGCAGGGTAACTATACTCTTTACCCGTCCCGCGGCAAAGAGGATTATAGCCATTACCAGCATGGCCCCTAAAAAAGCGCCACCGAAGAGAAACAGGGGAGTAACCCGGGGCAAACCAAAGGTAAAGCCCCCAAGCATTACCAGCCCCACAAAGAGGGTGGACCCCGAAGTTACCCCCAGTATATAGGGTTCGATGATGGGATTGGCGAAGTAGGTTTGCAATAGTAATCCTGATGTCGCCAGAGAGGCGCCCCCTGCCAGGGACGCCAGGGCCCTAGGCAGCCGTATTTTCTGTATGATGAGAAAATTCTTGTCCTCTTCTGAAGAGGCGCTAAAAAGAACCCGGGCAATTTCGGAGAGATCGATTCTGGCGGAACCCACCCCCAGGTTGAGCAGAAACATAAACCCTACTCCGATTGCCAAGGCAGCGAAACAGAAAATACGCATAGTGGTTTTTATGTTACTGGTTACGACGCTTTCCATTCAGCTTCTCCTGGTGGCGATGTAGTGCATCTCAATTTTCTTACAGCCCTTCAATCTCTCGAATATCAAATCCCATTTCTTCAAAGGGCTTCCGGCGCATCCGATGGGGCAGTACCAGTTTTGCCGCTTCTCTCAGGTCTTCTTCCTGAACTTCCCGCCGTCCCCCAAAAGCCGCTAAAGTTATGGCGGTTTTCAGCATCCCGATATCCGCCCGGTGTCCATCCACTTTCAGCTTGATGCAGATCTTTACTATCTTCTCCAGAATCTCCCTGGAGTACATCACCGCAGCCAAAAGTTCCCGGGCCCGCAGGATCCGTTCCCGCAGCTTTTCCTGGGCCTCTTCAAAGTTGGCAAAAAATTCCGCCGGGTTATTTTCGAACTTGAGCCGGTTTTCCATAACCGCCATCCGGACATCTGGGTTTCCTTCTCCGGTAACCGTTACGGATAAACCGAAACGGTCGATAAGCTGGGGCCGGAGATCCCCCTCTTCAGGATTCATGGTACCCGCCAAGATAAACCGGGCCGGGTGGGAGTAAGAGACCCCCTCCCGTTCCACTGTGTTTACCCCCATAGCAGCGGAATCCAAAAGCACATCCACCACATGATCCTCCAGGAGATTCACCTCGTCCACATAGAGGATGTTCCGGTTTGCCCGGGCGAGGATTCCCGTTTCAAAACGTTTTTCCCCGGTTTTGACCGCGTATTCCATATCCAGGGTACCCACCACCCGGTCTTCGGTGGCGCTGACCGGTAAGTCAATCACCTGCATGGGAACCGTAACGCTTTCCAGGGGTTCTCCTCGTTCCAGTTTTTCTGTACATTCCGGGCAGAGCTGGGATGTATCACGGGGATCGCAATTAAAGCGGCAGCCTGTTACCTGTTCCCGCTGGGGAAGCAACTCTGCCAAAGCCCGAACCGCAGTGGATTTAGCAGTACCCTTTTCACCCCGGATAAGAACGCCTCCCAGCCTGGGGTTTATTGCGTTGAGTACTAGGGCGGTTTTCATATCCTCTTGTCCGACAATCGCGGTAAAGCAGTATCCCCCTTCAGGCAGGCCGGTAGGTTTCAATTACCAGCGCCCCTGTTACCGGCCCCGATTCCCTCAAGGTTCATCCGTAATCCCACGGTAATGGTTAGTCCCGGCATGGGGTATTCGTAAAAAGATTGATAGGAAGCGTTGAGGAGATTGCGGAACACCGCAAAGGCTGTCAGGTTTTTGCCGATTTTCTGATTGACATTTGCGTTGAGGAGAAAGTGAGAATCCAACACGGTGATATTTGCGGTATCCGAATACCGTTCGCTTTCAAAGTACCCGGAAATAAGGAGGGAACCGGTTTTCCAAGGCAGGTCAACAGAAAAACCGACCGTATGATCGGGCATATAGGGGATACGCTTTTCCGAAGAAAAATCATACCCATAGCTTAACAGGTAACTCCGCATATACTGATAGGTAAGGGAGGGAATGATCTTGCTGAAAGGTCCTTTGGAGAGGGGAATAGCCACACTGATCTTACTGTCAAGGCCGAAGAAAACCGCCGCGCCCACATTTGAAGGTCTCCAGACTCCCCCTGCCCCCGGCGCCCAGTGAATGGAATCGTTGGTGTACTGGGTAAAGAATGTAGTATCGAGGCTGAATATTTTATACCGGTAAACCGCTCCCAGATCCGCTCCCCAGCCGTCTTCAGGATTCAGATCAGGATTACCAGCTACATCTCCCTGATCCGGCCAGTAGAGGTCCTCAAAATCAGGGTTCTTAAAACTGCGGAAGTAATTATTCCTGATTGTGAAATCCTCCGTAACAAACCAGGCGAAGCCGAGTTTGGGTACCGGTACAACCGGAGAAGCGCCGTTACTGTTAAAAACCGCTTTTACCGATGGGATAATAAGAAATTTTTCCACGGGTTTCAATTCACCAGTCAAATACAAACCGCCATCGTGCTGATCACGCCGGTGCATGTCCGTGGAATCAAGGGTGATATACCGGTAATCAGCCCCGGCCTTCAAAGCGAACCAGGAGAGGGGATACCAGCTCCAGCGGTTTATCGCCGTCATAATATGCTCGTCATGAAGGGAAGAAGCGCCGGCAGGGGGTTCATAGGTCAGGGTTTCCCAGGTATGACTTAGGGAGGCTTCTGTGGCGAGATCGTCCCGAAAAGCCCGAGGCATATCCAGCATCATGTTTTGCCGGGTGGAGAAATCTTTTTGCTTTCCTTTTAATTCCGCATAGCCGCTGGTAGGAATGTTTTTATCGCCGTAATAACCGTCGGCAGA